>JBAXIL010000024.1:0-25864 GCA_037138355.1 bacterium | reverse complement strand
CATATCAACCCTTTCTGGGTTGATTTTTTTAACTTTCCTAAATGCTTCAAGTGCCTCTTTATAATTATTTATTTTATAATTTGCTACTCCCAAATTAAACCAACCATTTTCATAATCAGGATTGATTGCCAGACACTGTTTATATAAAGTGATTGCGTTTTTTATGTCATTTAAATTATAATTTGCATTTCCCATATTATATAAATATTCATGGTTGCTTGGGTCGAAATAATGCGCGAGGGTAAAATACTTTAGGGATAGAGTATTCATGTTTTGGTCTTCGAAAAAAGTGCCAGCAGAGTTAAGAGATACTGAATAATCATTGATATAAAGTTTTACCGCTCTCTCGTCTAAAAACATTGCGTGTCTGTCGAAAATACCACGCAAATTATAGAACTTCCATACATTTTCCTGCATTTTAATATACTGAGGAGAGGCAACAGAGTAGCCTACTGGTAAGGCCTTTTGAACAATTCCGCGAGGTACGAGCTTTAATTCAGAACCAAGAGCATTATCTTCAGGTTTATTGTAGGAAAAGTAAATTGGAAAAGTGGAGAAATTCTTTTTAATCAAAGTGTTTATTATGTAGCCGATTGATTCGGTACCGATTTTCTCAGAACTTATTTGCGGCACAAAAATTGTCGGATTTTGTCTTGTTATGGAATCGCGGACCCATCTCATAGGGAGTACGGCAGAGCCAATAATAGTAATATCAGTTCTATATTTTTTTGCATATTTTAAATACCATGATGGGAAAACTATTCCATCACCTGTGGCAAACAGCATGGAGTTGGTTTCCAAAGAATTAAACATATTAACATTGTAGTCGTATGCCATAAAATAATTGCTTTTGTCGAGTTTTGGTCTTGCATAAAAAAGCTGGGCACAAATAAGCACAGAAGAAAAAAGTAAAATAAAAATAGAAGGATTGATTTTAAAGCGGTCTTTAAGCCAAAGGCAAGTATGGTAAATACCAGTACTTATGAAAATTGATAAAGCGAAATATACTGGTGTAATGTAGGTTTCCATAATGAAAAGGCGGTCCTTTGCAAGATTCAAGTAAACGGTAGTTATGATAAGAAAAAATACGATAATACCAGTCAAATAAATAAAGATGTTTTTTTCGCGTTTGTATATAGCCGTCATACCAGGAATTAGAAAAAACACACCTATTAGCGCATATTCAAAAGAGATTGAAGTAATGAACTTCCAAATCTGTTGAAGCGAGCCTGCAAAAGAGCGAGTGAGCTCCGAGCGAAGATACTGCCAACGAGTTATCACCTTTATAAAATTATCAAAAGTTGATGGTTGTCCCCAATTTAAGGAAGCTACATCCGCTCTTACGGGAAGGTAAAAGTAAACAAATATACCGCAAAAAAAGAACATTAATGAAAATAGAATATTTATTAAACTTAAGTTTTTAAATGCACCTGCTTTGAAAAGAAAAAATATATAAAGTGGGAGCAGTATTTCCTGTGACATATGATGGTGGGTAAGGCTCAAGGCATAAACAAGTGAAAACAAATAAAGATATTTTGTCTTTTGGTTTGGGCTAATATATATGGTAAGAATAATATGAGTTAAGAGCAAAGTGAAGAGTATGTTGAAGCTATATATTCCGCCTTTGGCAATCACGGATTGTTCCCATATAGTGAAACCAAGAGAAAAAATAAGTCCTGTTATTGCGGACATAAGTTGTATGTGCGTTTTTATGCCAGTAAGAATAGAAGCTCTAAGAAAAAAGAAATATACCAGCAGGAAATTAATTAGGGATAAAAAAGCGGAGAAAAGATAAACCCTAAAAGAGAGTTCTCCAAGTGGCAGGAAAGTGAAAAGCTTGCCAAGGAGAGTGTGTAGAGGGTAGCCAGGAGGGTGTTGAATACCGAGCGTATAAAGCGTGCTTATTGTCTCGCCATCATCACCATAAAAAACAGAGGCAGGCATAGTTGCTAAATAAAAATATAGTATAACAAGTAAGGAAAAAATAGGAATTAAGTAAGAGGATATTCTAATGCGTCGCATTTAAAATCAACTGAAGTGCTCGATTAGCCTCGCTAAGTCGACCTTGTTTACTTTCTCAAGGTGAAGTCCTGCTGCGAAACGGCCGAAAATTTTATAAGCATTTCTTTTTGTCCAGGTAACTCTTGCTAAAAAAATTATTTTCTTTGGACTCAAAGCTTTATCGTTAATTGAAATCTTCAAGAGAGTGCGTTCTGGCACGATAAAATCGTAATTAATTAAGATGCCTGCTTCGCTTACATTTATAGTGGTGGCTCTAAAATTATTGCCCTTTTTTAATCTGGCTTTTTCTCCTGAAATGTCTTCTGGGAACTCTTCAATTTTGCATTCCATGGCAATAATTTTGGTATATCTGGGATGTTTTCTGTATTCTCTCAATTCTCTTTTCATGTCATCTCCCATTATATATTTAATATCCGACTAAAAAAACTTCAGGTCTATTTATTGGTGCCGGAGACCGGACTTGAACCGGTATGCAGTTGCCTGCGGTGGATTTTGAGTCCACTGTGTCTGCCATTTCACCACTCCGGCCAAAGGCCCTTGTTACGCTACTATTATATGGAATTGAAGGTATTTGTCAATATGAAATAGGTAGCGAAGTTAAGGCGGTTTAAAGACCACCGTTTTTGTTGTTTTTACTTATAGACGAATTAAATCAGTCGTGATATATTATTTTCATGTAAAAAATGAATTTAACTATTTAGGAGGAAAACATGTTTATTAGAAAAAAACAAGTAAAGTATGTACTTCAGGAAAAAGATATACCTTCAGCATGGTACAACATTGCAGCAGACCTTCCAAAACCATTGTCACCTCCGCTTCATCCTGGAACAGGGAAACCACTTTCGGCTGATGATTTAGCACCACTTTTCCCAATGGCTTTAATAGAACAGGAAATGTCAGCAAAACGCTGGATAGATATTCCTGGAGAAGTAATAGACATATATAAGCTTTGGAGACCAGCTCCTTTGTATAGAGCATACAATCTTGAAAAGGCACTTGATACACCTGCTAAAATTTATTATAAATATGAAGGTGTGTCACCAGCTGGAAGTCACAAACCAAATACAGCTATACCTCAGGCATATTATAATAAACAAGAAGGTATTAAAAAGATAGCAACAGAAACAGGTGCTGGGCAGTGGGGTTCTTCGCTTGCTTTTGCTGGAAGTCTTTTTGGTATTGATATAGAAGTATTTATGGTTAAGATATCTTATGAACAAAAGCCATATAGAAAAATGATGATGCAGACATGGGGCGCGAAAGTTCATCCGTCTCCTACAAGCTATACAGATGTAGGAAAAAGAATTCTTGCTGAAAATCCAAACTCTCAGGGTTCTTTGGGTATAGCCATATCAGAAGCAGTAGAAATAGCGGCAAAAAATCCTGATACAAAATACGCTTTAGGTTCTGTGTTAAACCATGTAATGCTTCACCAGACAATAATTGGGCTTGAAGCAAAAAAACAAATGGAACTTGCAGGAGATTATCCTGATGTAGTTTTAGCTTGTCATGGTGGCGGATCCAATTTTGCCGGAATAGCATTTCCTTTCATTCAGGATAAATTAAAAGGGCAGCATAAAAATACCAGGTTTGTGGCAGTGGAGCCATCTGCTTGCCCAACGCTCACAAAAGGTCAATTTGCTTATGACTTTGGTGATACAGGCGAAATGACACCACTCGTGGCAATGTACACGCTCGGGCATAAGTTTGTGCCTGCAGGCATACATTCAGGCGGACTTCGGTATCACGGCGCATCACCTTTGGTCTCTGCTCTCTTAAAGGAAAAAGTAATTGAGGCAATCGCGTATGACCAGAATCCTTGTTTTACTGCGGCACTTCAGTTTGCAAAAACAGAAGGTATAATTCCTGCACCAGAGAGTTCACATGCGATTAAGGGTGCGATAGAAGAAGCTTTGGATGCCAAAAGAAAAGGTGAAAAGAGAACTATCTTATTTAACCTAAGCGGACATGGTAACTTTGATTTGGCTGCGTATGATGATTTTCTTGCTGGCAAGTTAACAGATGTACCACTTCAGGCAACAGCCATAGAACAGGGCTTAAGAAGCTTGCCGAAGTTTGGAAATAGCTAATAAGTAGTTTGAACTATACAGAACAGCATTTTGATAGAGTGAGTATTAGATTATAAAACTTTTTTGCGTCTATCTATTATAGTCTTTGTTGATATTTTTCTGCGGTCTTTGGTAAATAAAACCATTTTATTGCTGGTTTTTTTATACAACTTTTTTGTGCGAGCATCAAAATATAAGGTACCTTGTACTTTAAGTAATCCTTTAGTTATTATATCTTCAGTTCTTTTGCCTTCTGCTATTGTGGTGGCTTTAGAACGCCTGTCGTGCCGTAAGAAAACATATCTTTTGCCCAAATGTTGTACGATAACCTTTTCTTTTGTGTCATAATAAATATTTTTAGTTAAGCTCAAATAGCGTTCTGCTGTCATGATTTAACTCCTTTTAATTTTATCATAGAACTATTTACTTTATAAACGCTCGGATGAAATACCCCAAGTGAGATTACTGATTTGAATCCATCTTCTACGGAGACATCAACAGGTTTAATAAATTTGGCTTCGACGAGAATAATAAAACCTGAAGTTGGATTTGGGGTTGTGGGAATGAAAACATGGTAAACTTCTTTTTTTGATTTATTATTATTCAAGGCAACAACTTGGTCTGATGTCAAAAAACCTATGAGCAAAATGCCAGAACGAGGAATGTCCACCAGAACGACTTTTGAAAATGATTTTTTTGTAGTAGAAAATAGAGAATCAGATATCTGCTTAATTCCTGAAAAGAGGGTATTTAATATAGGTACTTTGGAAATAAGGGATTCATATAATCTGACAAACTCTTTACCAATAAAGTTGGTGGTAAGTACACCTGTGAACCAAATAATTACGATAAGAGAAATAAGTCCCAGACCTGGAATAGAAAAACCGATATATTTGGTAAATAAAGGGCCTAAAATAGAATCAAGCTTGCTAAGTAAAAATCTCAAAATCCAAAAAGAAAGAACAAGAGGCAGAAGTATCATTAAACCTGCTATAAAATGTCTTCCTGCTGATGCTGAAGCACTGAATATTGTTTTTTTTGTCATAATCCCTCCTTAATTTCTAACACGATTATAGATTATATGAAAGAAAATGACAAGTTTATTTTGAATATAAACTTAGAAAACGAGCTTGGTGTATTGTTGTTTATGGTATTGCTTAGACGCTATATTTATGATATTATTTAAAATACTTCAAAACAGGAGGCTTTAATGATATTAAAATTAGGTTTGCCAAAAGGTAGTCTTCAGGAATCAACATTTAACATTTTTAAAAAAGCAGGTTTTAACATTAATTCTTCTTCCAGAAGCTACTATCCAGGAATTGATGATCCAGAAATAGCAATTACGCTTGTTCGTGCGCAGGAAATGGCGCGCTATGTAGCAGAAGGTGTATTTGATGCTGGGCTAACAGGTTATGACTGGATGGTAGAAAGTGGAGAAAAGGTAACTATAGTAGATAGGTTAGTTTATGGAAAAGTTGGCTTGCGTCCAGTCCGTTGGGTTATTGCCGTACCAGAAGATTCAAAAATAAAAACAGTAAAAGATTTACAAGGTAAAAGAATATCTACCGAACTTGTAAATACTACAAAAAATTATCTCAAAGCACATGGTGTGACTGCAGATGTAGGTTTTTCTTGGGGTGCCACAGAAGCAAAGCCACCACATTTAGCTGATGCTATTGTGGAGCTAACTGAGACAGGTTCGTCTTTGCGTGCAAACAAATTGCGCATTGTAGAAACTTTGCTTGAGTCCACAACAGTTATGATAGCAAATGAAAAATCTCTAAAAGATAAATGGAAAGCCCAAAAGCTTAGCAACATAATGCTTTTATTAAAAGGTGCTTTAAATGCCGAAGAAAAAGTTGGGCTTAAATTAAATCTACATAAGAAAAATTTGAAAGCCATATTAAAGATATTGCCAGCACTCAAAAAACCTACAGTGTCATATCTTCTGGGTGAAGAAAAAACTTGGATGGCCATAGAAGTTGTGATTGATGAAAAAAAGGTACGCGAGCTATTGCCACAGCTTAAAGAAAATGGAGCAGTTGACATAATCGAGTATCCTTTAAATAAGGTTATTTACTAAAAAGGAATATTTGTGAATAAATACATAGCAGTGCTGGTAATTATTATTTTTGCATTTTCTTTTGTCATAGCAGAAACAGACGCTGACATGTGGACTATGCAAGATGATGTTTCATTTTATAATTCACTGACAGCGTCGGCTGAATATACTTCAAAACCTGTATTTAAACCTATGGCATATACTAAGCACGATTTGATAGAAGATATTAAAGTTACCGCTATAGAATCCATCCCGTTTGGCTTTATCTATCCTTTTGCAGGTCTATGGCTAACTAAGGCTATAAACGAGAAAACCTGGTCCCCGAAATTAGGTTCATTAGTTGAAAATCAGCAAACATATTATATAGCCATAGGTGCTTTTATGGCTGTCAATGTAGCATTTAATATATTTACCTTTTATGATTACAATAGAAATACAAAAAATGAAATTGCCGAGAAAAAATAAAATCATCAGGTGATAAAAAAGCTTTGTGAAAAATGGAGGAAATATGGCAGACATAAAACCTTTTAAAAGTATTTATTATAACAGCGAGAAGGTAGATTTGAAAAAAGTGGTAATGCCGCCTTACGACATAATAAAAGATAAGGAAGTAGAAGGCTATTATGAAAATGATCCATTTAATGTAATAAGAATTGATAAAGGTCTTGCGCAAGCAGGCGATAATCCTGCGGTAAATAAGTACACGCGCGCTGCTGATTTTATGAATGAGTGGATTATGGATAATATACTTGACCGCGATGATAGCGAGTCGTTTTATGTTTATACACAGGAATACAAAATGCCTGACGGCAAAAAGAAGGAAATGATAAGTTTCTTTGCCGCGGTAAAAATAGAGGAATATGATAAGCGAATAATACTTCCACACGAACGCACTCATGATGGTCCAAAAGCGGACAGGCTTGAGCTTATGCGCAGCACATATTCCAATACGAGCCCTATACTTGCTATGTATCCTGACAAGGAAAAGAAAATACACAAGGTATTGCTTGAAAGGATAAAAAAACAAAAACCTTTTATTTCGTTTAAAGATCTAAAAGGAATTCAAGTAAAATTATGGAAAATAAATAATGATAAAGAAATACAAAATATTATTTCCATGTTTAAAAACAAGCAGCTATATATAGCCGATGGTCATCACAGGTATGAAACTGCCATGTTCTTTAGGAATGAAATGAGAAAAAAGACAGGGGTACAGCAGACGCCTTATGACAGAATCTTAATGTGCTTAATCAGTGTGGAACATTCTAATATATCCATACTACCGACACACAGGGTTTTCAAAACCTTTAGAGATTTTGACCCAAAGAGCGACATAATGAAAAAATATTTTAAAGTAACAAAACTTACAAGTCCAGCCGCTCTAAAAAAAGTAATGATGAAAAAAACAGTAAAAAAATATTTGGGAATACTTCAAAATAAAAAGGCATATTTGCTTGAGCTCAAGCAGGCAATATACAAAAAATTAATCTTAAAAGCAGGACATGTTATGGAATATTATATGTTGAGTCCTTCCGTACTTCATACCTTGATATTTGATAAGCTTCTCGGGGTGCCTGAAAAAGAGATTTTCAGCGGTATTACTTACACGCAGGATATGGATGAAGCGATTAATTATGTTATGAAAGATGGTTTCGCTGTTTCTTTTCTGGTTCAGCCAGCCACGACGGAAGATGTGAAAATAATTTCGCAAAAAAAGGAAGTTATGCCACAGAAGTCCACATACTTTATGCCAAAATTAATTACAGGATTGCTTATCAATAAAATGAACTGATATTAACAAGTTTTTAATTAAAAATGTTATAGGAGTACAATGGATCTTTTTAGCAATGATGAGGAAGTAAAAGTAGATATTTCAAAACAACCGCTTGCTTATCGTATGAGGCCGCGGACTTTGGCGGAGTTTGCAGGGCAGCATCATGCTGTAGGCGAAAAAGGATTTTTAAAAGGCATGTTAGCTGAAGGCAAACTGCCATCTATAATTTTCTGGGGGCCTCCTGGGACAGGTAAAACAACTCTTGCTATGATAATTGCAAAACTTATTAATGCGGATTTTGTGTCGCTCTCGGCGGTTTCAAGTGGGATAAAAGAAGTTAAAGCAGTGGTAGAGCAGGCAAAACAAAGCGTGCGCATAGGAAAGAAAACCATACTTTTTATAGATGAAATTCACAGATTTAATAAATCCCAACAAGACGCTTTTCTTCCTCATGTAGAAAATGGAACGCTTATACTAATCGGTGCCACTACTGAAAATCCTTCATTTGAAGTAAACTCAGCTTTATTATCGCGGACAAGAGTTATCACTTTAAAAGCATTGGAAGAAGAAGATATTCAAAAGATAATCACAAGGGCATTAACTGATAAGGAATGTGGACTTGGAAAAAGAAAAATTAACATAGCAGTAGAGGCAGTTAAAATGCTTGAAACTGTTTCTAATGGTGATGCACGCACTGTTTTGAATATACTGGAAGTTATAGACGCTTTAAAAACAGGAGAAGAATATTCTATAAGCATAGAAGATGTGAAACAGGCGGCCGATAAAAAAACTTTTCTTTATGATAAAGCCGGTGAAGAGCACTACAATATAATATCAGCTCTACATAAAAGTATGAGGGATTCAGACCCAGATGCTGCGATTTACTGGGCTTTAAGAATGCTTGAAGCGGGAGAGGATCCGCTGTATGTCATACGCAGAGTTATTAGATTTGCCAGCGAAGATGTAGGAAATGCAGACCCTAATGCTTTAATAATTGCCAATGCGGCAAAGGATACATATCACTTTCTCGGTTCTCCGGAAGGTGAGTTAGCCATAGCTCAGGCAATAATTTATATTGCCTGTGCCCCGAAAAGTAATGCGGCATATATGGCATATACAGCAGCAAGTGAAGATGTAAAAAACACAAAAAACGATCCAGTTCCATTAAACATAAGAAATGCGCCAACCAAACTTATGAAAGATTTAGGTTATGGAAAAGGGTATAAGTATGCACATGATTATGAAGGACACTTTGTCAATCAACAACATTTGCCAGACAGTATTAAAGATAATAAATATTATTTTCCGACAGAAAATGGAACAGAAAAAAATATAAAGGAGAGGCTTGAAAAATGGCGAAAACAAAAAGATTAATATTGCTGCCTCTTTTTATTTTATTTGGGATAGTCACTGTTATTGCTGGAACAGGGCAAATGCCTATGACTATTACAGCCAAGGCAGATTCTTTGACGGTCACCACAGGTACAGACTATTATGACGATATAATAAATATAAAAGTTAAGGAGCTTCATTTATTTATAACTCCATCTTTTAAAGTCACCCTGCCTGATGCAAATGTAAATCTTGGTTTGAAGCAAAAAATAGGCGATACGATTTTAGAAGGCATGACTGAATATAATTACATTTATAATAAAATAAAATATCTGCTTAAATACGGTTTGGAAACATATTTCCCAGTGTATCTCAGTTTGTATGATAATTTGGAGTTTGAAGCGGTCTATAATAATACAAAATATATACAAAGAACCAAAGGACTTGGTATTAGTGTAGGGACACCAATTTTGTTTTCTGTATTGAAGTTTGGGGAAGCGTTTAGAAACGAGAACGCATATCTTGCCAATCTTAATAACTCTCTGGAAGTTCAGCAGGGTCTTGCTTCTATAATAAATACTTGGATGGAAGTTAAAATAATTGGAAAACAAGGTGGAAACGAATTTGATGAAATGCGTTTGAATGTCGATATAGATAAAGCCATACCGCATAAGTATTCTCCGTATAATTTTATGTTTCTTAATTGTTCTTTAATTACTAATTTGAGATTTGAAAACGGAAATAATCTTTTATTTAATGTGGAGACAGGGCATATGTTGGACGCTTCAAATGTGCCTTTATGGAAAATTTATAGTTTGGGTGGTTTCGATCGATTGATTGGATATGGTTTAAATCAATTTCAGGATTATTATAAAGTTTTTGGTAGGTTAAGGTTTGATGGTTTGATTGCAGATAAGATAGGTTGGGAATTGTGGTGGCTTAAGCTGGACAATTTGAAGGCCTTTGCTATTGTTGACTGTGGCAAAACAGGAAATGTTCATCAAATTCAAGAATATGGGTCTTACAAATATGGAGTTGGTGCTGGAGTGAGTTTTCAGTTTACCTTTAGAAAAAGAACTCCGATTAAGGTGACTTTAGCCGTTGGGCAGGCCATAGAAACGAGTACACCTCCAGTAGTTTATTTCATTTATGAATTATTATAAAAAGGTGGTTTTATGGCCGATATAAGCGAAGTAAAACAAAGGGACTGGCTTCGTAGAATTGCTTATGATGCTATGAATGAGCTTGGTCTTGCAACTCAATTTTCTTCTGCGGTAATGACTGAATTACAAAAAATAAAAGGTCCAGCAGTAGGTAATACAGCAGCAGTTCGTGATTTGACTGAGCTCTTGTGGTGTTCTATAGATAATGACTCTTCCCTTGATTTGGACCAGCTAACCACAGCGATAAGCTTGCCTGCTGGAGAAGTTAAGATACTTGTGGCGATTGCGAATGTGGATGCAATTGCTGGGAAGGCATCGGCAATAGATTCTTTTGCTTTTCAAAATACATTATCTGTTTATACTCCGGCAGTAATTTTTCCTATGCTACCAGAAAGATTATCAAATGATTTAACTTCATTGAATTTTAATTCTGATAGACTTGCTGTAATAATAGAAATGACTTTTAAAGGCGATGG
Organism: bacterium; assembly: GCA_037138355.1. Classification (GTDB taxonomy): domain Bacteria; phylum Oederibacteriota; class PGYV01; order PGYV01; family Palsa-1178; genus PALSA-1178. The sequence goes on along the minus strand of JBAXIL010000024.1, from coordinate 14,963 downwards.
GTCTTTGCTCACTTCTGATATTTATCAGGCAAAGGTTAGAAATAAAGCAAAGCTTGCATACAATAGCTTAGCTGCGTGGTTAGATGGAGAAAATGCTATACCTGACGAAGTAAAGCAAATAAAAGGACTTGATGAAAATATTAAAATACAATCTATAACTGCTCAAAAAATGAAAGCTCTTCGTCATGCTCAAGGCGCGCTTCATTTGACTACTCTGCAAACACATCCGATTTTTTTAGGAGATGATATAAAAGGTCTTGAGCTTGATACGCAAAATACAGCAAAAGATATTATTGAAGATTTTATGATAGCCTCTAATGGTGTCACTGCCAGATTTTTGGAAGCACATAACTTTCCTTCTATAAGGAGAGTGGTACATACACCTAAAAGATGGGACCGCATAGTAGTAGTTGCTGCAGAAAAAAACTTTGAATTACCTCAGACACCTGATGCGAAGTCCTTGGAAAGTTTTCTTGTATTACAGAAAAAAACATTTCCAGAGCAATTCCCAGACTTGTCACTAAGTATAATCAAACTCCTCGGACCAGGAGAGTATGCTCTTGAAGTTCCTGGATCAACTACTGAAGGTCATTTCGGTCTTGCTGTTAGGGATTATTCTCATTCCACAGCGCCAAACCGCAGGTATCCTGATTTAATAACACAGAGATTGTTAAAAACACTTATAGAGGGTAAAACAATTCCTTATACGAATGCTGAGCTGGAAGCAATAGCAAAACATTGTACTGAAAGAGAAAATGATGCAAAAAAAGTTGAGCGCAGATTGGAAAAATCAGCTGCTGCTTTGCTTCTTTCTTCTCAAATAGGGCAGGAGTTTGATGCTTTGGTTACAGGTGCTTCAGATAAAGGTACTTATGTAAGGATTTTTCAGCCGCCAGTTGAAGGAAGACTGGACGGTGGTTTAATAGGTTTGGATGTGGGGCAAAAAGTAAGAGTAAAGCTGGTTAGTGTCAATGTAGAAAAGGGTTTTGTGGATTTCGATAAAGTTTGAAAAAAATATTTTTTATAAAATAAGCATAAATACATGAAACAAATAAGCCATTTCAATCGTCTAAATTAAGCAAAAGTGAGCGATTTGGCAGTTTTTGGTATATAATTATAAGTTGCTTTATGTTTAGGCATGTGGTAAATTATTACAAATCTAATTCTCGAAAGGAGTAACAAATGAAAAAATTACTAGTTATTGCTTTAGCTTCAGTGTTTGCAATGGTTCTTGTAATAGGTTGTGATAAAGGCGGAGTAGAAGCTGCAAAAGTAAACGGAAAGGTAATAACAGTGCAGGATTTGAATGATGAAATCGAGTCATTACCAGCACAATACAAGATGTTTGCGCAGTCCCCAGAAATGAAGAAGAAGATTCTTGACAATTTGGTCATCAGCGAATTGCTTATACAGCAGGCTGAAAAAGACGGAATTCTTGCTAAAGCAGATGTTCAGAAAAAAATAAAGGATTATGAAAAATCTATTGTGACCGAAGTAGAGACACAGCTTGTAAATCTCAATAGACAGAAAACTAAAGCGGGTTCTATAGCAAAGAGAGAGACTGTAATAAAAGAACTGCTTGCAGCAAAGGATTTCACAAAGGCTGTAATATCACAGGCAGATATCAAGCAGTCCTACGCGCAGTATGTAGCAAGCATGAAAAGACAGAATCCAAATGCTAAGGTTGAACCTATGGCAAAAGTAACCGATGAGATTAAAACATCTCTGGCAAGACAGCAGTGGCTTGAAGAATTGAAAGCCAAAGCTGATATTAAAATAAATGATAGTGCTCTAACTGCTCAGGCACCAGGAGCTGCAGGAATGCAGGATGCATCAACTGGTATTCAAATACAGCCTGCAAAAGCTCCAAATACCAAACCAGCAGACACTAAAGCACCAGCAAATACAGTTCCTAAAACAAAGTAAAGTTTCAGTAATGAAACAGCTTCTGATAGCATTTTTGCTTTTTGGTATTGCTATATGTGCGGCAGGTTGTGGAACTGCGGAGGATCAAACTCCACTCGCAAAGATAGATGGGCATATAATAAAACTTGGCGAGTTTAAGTTTAAGGCCAAAATCTATGGTCTAAATGCTACTACAAAAAAAGAAGCTGTGGAGTTTTTAAACTTACTTATTAATGATTATATGGTTCTTGACCAAGCCAAAAAAAAGGGTATAAATTTTTCAAATGAAGAATTACAGACAGAGTTAGAAAACTTTGCTCCTGATTATTCTTCAAAAGAGACAAGAAAAACTCTTAAAGAGGCTGGCATAAGTTATGATGGTTGGATAAAAGATATTGAAGAAAAAATACTGCGCAAGAAGATAATTCTTGCGGTAATGAAAGCTAAAATCAAAATTGATCCAGTAGAAATAAAAGATTATTATTGGAGTAATATTTCGGATTTTAGGAAGCAAAAGAAAATCCGTATACGCCAAATAGTTTCTGAAAGTGAAGCAAATGCAAAACAAATTCAGGAAAAAATAAAGCAAGGTGAAGATTTTTCAAAGCTCGCATTAAAGTATTCGATTACTTCCGATTCAAAAAGCGGAGGAGATATGGGGTATTTTAGTGAGGGCGATATGCCTGCTTTTATAAGCAGGGTTGTATTTAAAATGAAAAAAGGCGCAGTCAGCGCTATTGTCAAATCTCCATACGGGTGGCATTTGTTTTTGTGTGAGGACATACAGGAGGCAAATACGCCTAAGTATGAGGAAGTAAAACAAGAAGTATTTAATAATTATTACAATGAGAAGAAAGATGATTATTTTAATTCGTGGATGGAAGATTTGAGAAAGCAGAAAAAAATAATCGTCTATGAAGACAGAATAGACAAAATGGTTATAAACAAGGAGAAGGCAAAATGAAAAAAATATTAATAATAGTAGTGGTTTTGTTAATTGCTGTTACTGGACTTTTCGCTAAACAAGAAGATAAAATTCTCGTAAAGGTGAATGATGGGCTTATTTTAGCCAGTGAGATTGATGAGGCAGTAGAAATGGCTTCTACTCAGTCGAAAATAGCCGGAAAACCTTTTAATGAAGAGAGCTTTAAAAAAATAATTTTAAAAAACCTTGTAGAACAAAAACTTATCATTACTATGGCAAAAAGTGAGAATATAGTTGTCTCAGAAGAAGCTGTGGCTGATAAAGTAAATGAGTTTTTAGATGGTATGCGCGCTCGTTTTCAAAGTGAAGAAGCTTTTGAAGCCGCTTTGGAAAAAGAAGGACTTTCTTACACTGATTTCAGAATAAAAATTGAAGCACAAGTTAGAGACAATCTCGTGTATTCAAAAGTAAAGCAGAAAAAACAGCAGGAGTTTATCTCAAAAACTTCAGTATCAGATAAAGAAATACAAAACTACTTTGATAAAAATAAAGATGCTTTTAAAGTTAATGATCAAATGAATCTTTCACAGATATATTTTACAAAGGGATTGGTAGATACAAACGATTTAAAAAAATATGTTGCAGATATAGCAGCGAGAATAAAAACAGAATCGTTTGAAAAAATATCGACTGAGCTAACTGGGAAAAAAGGAATAGCAGTGGCAGAATTAGGGTGGGTAGATACAGCTGCTATGGATCAGCGTATAAGAACGGCTTTGAAAAACCCTAAAAAAGGGAAAGTTGTTGAGCCGATTGAAAGTCCTGCTACTGAGCAGGGAGATGCTGGCGGATTCCAGATAATTAAGATAGTAGATTATAAAGGTGGAAAAACACCGATATTATCAGATATAAAGGAAAAAGTTAGAGTCAAGATAATTGAAAGTAAAGTGGACAAGCTCTGGATGGACTGGATAGAAAATGCAAAGGCAGAAGCATATATTAAATACATGTAAGTTATTTTAAAAGTATTATACCCTAAGATTTCCCGGGAGGATAAAATGCTTAAAATCGGAATAATCGGAGGGTCGGGGCTAACTGGTCGTGAACTAATAAAAATAATGTTCAAACACCCTGACGCTGCAATATCATATGTCACATCCCGTAAGTCCGCGGGTCAAAAAATAAGTACTGTTTTTCCTGAATTTTTAGGACTCACAAATGATTCTTTTATAGATCCGTCTGACAGCAAGGTTTTTTCAGCTGCTGATTTCATGTTTGTATGCTTGCCACATACGGATGCAATGGAGTTTGTAAAAAAAGCACGGGACAAAGGTAAGTATGTTGTTGATTTAAGTGCTGACTATCGTTTTAAAGATGTTAAGACCTATGAGAAATTCTATAAAACCACCCACAAATATCCTGATTTATTGAAACAGGCAGTTTATGGTTTGCCTGAATTATTTCGCAATAAAATAAAAGGTGCTCGCTTAGTGGCTAATAGTGGTTGTCACGCGGCTTGTACTATTTTAGGTGCGGCTCCAGCCTTGGATAAGCTTTCTGTAGAATCAATTATCTCTGATTCAAAGACCGGTATCTCAGGGGCAGGGATTAAAGCCACTTCCACAGCCATGTATATAAATATAAATGAGAATGTCACACCTTATAATGCAGGTTTCAAACATCGTCATGCTCCGGAAATAGTAGAAGTATTAAAAACTGCTACAGGTAAAAAAACAAAGCTTGTGTTAACTCCGCAACTGACCTCAGTGGATCGCGGTATGCTTGCCACTATATACATAAAACTAAAAAAAGGCATATCTGTAGAAAAAGCGAAGAAAGTTTATACAGATTATTATAAAAATGAAATGTTTGTGCGTTTTCCTGAAGTGATTAGTATGCACAGCAATCAAAATACCAATTTCATAGATATTAAAGTTGAGGATTCTGGACAAAAAGATATATTGCTCGTGATTGCTTCTCTTGATAATCTTTTAAAAGGGGCCTCAGGCAATGCGGTTCAAAACATGAATATTATGATGGGCTTTGAGGAAAGCGCAGGCTTGATATGAAAAAAACATATATCCTGCCAATAGGTTTTGCAAGTGCGGGACTTAGTGCGGGAATAAAAAATACAAAAAAAAATGATGTGGGGCTTATTTATTCTGCAGAGCCATGCGCAGCAGTTGGTTTTTTTACAAAAAATACTTTAAAGAGCGTTCACATATTAGAAGCAAAAAAAATAATAAATGGAAAAATTCATGCTGTCTTTGCAAACAGCGGAAGTGCCAATGCTTTAACTGGAAAGGCCGGCTTTCAAGATCTAAAAGACATACTAAAAGCAGTTTCTATTAATCTGAACTTAAAACCAAATCAAATCCTTGCTGCTGCGACAGGAAAAATAAGCAAGCGTATACCTGTTGCTAAAGTGCTCAAGGTTATGCCTATACTGGTTGACAAACTTTCTACTCATGATTCCGTTTTTCCAAAAGCAATTATGACAACAGATGTGACAGAAAAATATGCTTCAGAAATAATTAACATAAATGGAAAAAAAGTAACTATCACTGCAGTTGGTAAAGGTGCTGGCATGATATCTCCAACTATGGCAACCATGCTTGTCTTTGCTATGACTGATGCGAATATTGATAAAACATTATTAAAGCAGGCGACCTTTGAGGCCGTAGAAAACACATTTAATAGGATAACAGTAGATGGTGATATGAGTCCAAATGACACAGTATATGTGCTTGCAAATGGCGCTGCAGAAAATAAAAAGATAATTTCAAAGACAGCGGATTATCTAAAAATAAAAAATGCTTTCTGCCGTGTATTTTACTCTATTGCTGAAGATATGGTTTTAGACGGGGAAGGGGCTACCAAATTTATTAAGCTTAATGTAAGTGGTGCGAAAACGCAGATTCAAGCAGAGCGGGTGGCAAGGCAAATTGCAAATTCACAGTTGGTAAAAACAGCTTTTTTTGGACAGTCCTTAAATCCAGGACGCATTATCAGTGCAGCAGGTCAAACTTTTGAAAACTTTAATGCAGAAAAAATAACTTTAAAATTTAATGGCAAGGCCATTATTATTGGTGGCAAAATGCAGGAAAAAAACTATAAAATGATTGAAAAAGAGCTAAAAAAACGCCGCATAGAAGTTGATTTAAATCTCGCAAACGGGAAATATTACTGTTATCTTTTAACGACAGATCTATCTTATGACTATGTCAAGATTAATGCGGATTATAGCTAAACATTTTAGTCCCCAAGTATGATTGATATAAATAACAGTTTTTGTAATCCTTCGGTATAGATTTTTTCTTCCTTATGAATGTACTTTTCGGTAAGGCAATAAAGCATGAACTTTGTATATGTTATTATGAGAGCAAAACTGCCTGTGATTTTAACAAAAGGCACTATTTTAGTGGGGTTTTGTTTGCTTTTTGTTTTTTTAAAAAACCGTTTGACATTTGAAGTTAAAAGTAGAATAATATCTCGAAAGCAGAGCGGTTAATTGAGGCCGCTCTTATTTTTGTGTATTGTGAAACAGTGTTTTGGTTGTGAATAGTTTTATTAGAGAGTTAAGAGGAGTAATAGTATATGATTGAAATGAAAGTTAATGGACTTGCGATTGACAGCACTTCTAAAATGCCAGTTGTTATTTTGTCAGACAAGGAAGAAACGCGCTTTCTGCCAATATGGATTGGTGTTTATGAAGCGGATGCCATACTTGTTTCTATGGAAAATATAGAAGTTCCAAGACCTATGACGCATGATCTTATGAAAACTATGCTTGAAATGTTTGAGGTACAGTTGGAAAGAGTATCGATTCACGAAATTATCAATAATACTTTTTTTGCTAAAATTCATCTTATTAAGGATGGCAAAAAGTTTGACATAGATTCACGGCCATCAGACGCAATTGCACTTGCTTTGCGTTTCAATGCAGAGATATTTGTTTCTGAACAGGTTATCATGGAAGCTACGATAATGGATAAGGTTAAGTATGAGAAAGAAATGAAAGAATTTAAAGAGTTCTTAAAAGATGTAAAGCCGTCTGATTTTTCGAATTATAAAGAGTAGGCGGACTTTATGATTGAAGATAAAAAAGAAATATGGCGTACCTTTGGGCAGTTAGGTTCATTGGGTTTTACTCTTGTCCTTTGTACCTTTGCTGGTTTGGGTTCAGGTTTACTTTTAGATAAATGGACAGGTTTAAAACCGCTCTTTACTATTATATGCTTGCTTCTTGGAATAATAGCAGGCTTTGTTTACATGTTCTATAAGTTTGGTATCAATGCAAACAAGAAATAAGACGCTTGTACTATCGGGCGTAATAGCCATAGTTTTGGGAGTGGTAGTTTTTTTTATTGATAATAAGTTAGGCAGAGGCATAATTGCTGGTTATCTTACAGGATTATTGAATTATTTTTTGATTGCTCAATCAGTAAAAAGAATATTAAGTACAGGTGGTGCCGCTTCTGGTAAAGTAATGGCAGCGGTTTTCTTTTATTTTGCAAGATTGATTTTGGCGGCATTTATAATAGCCGCGGTGGTAATGGCAGCAAATTACTACTCTGTACCAGGTTTTATTGTTGGTTTTACTCTTTGTGTGGTAGCAATACTTTTGGCTCATAAAGTAAACGGCTAATAAATGAAATATAAAAAGGCGGAACAATGAAAGAAGCACTTGAACTGCATTTTTCACTTTTTGGATTGAATCCGAAAGATACTATGACTGTTATTATGATTTTTTTGGATATGCTCATAGTCATGCTTATAGTCGGACTCGGCACAAGTAAAAGAACTATGAGACCGACTGGCCCGCAAAATTTGGTGGAATGGGCTGTTATGTATGTTTGCAATTATGCTGATTCTATAATCGGCGAAAAAGACGCTCCTCGTTATTATCCTATGCTTGTTATGCTTTTCTTTTATATCCTTGTTGGAAATCTGCTTGGTCTTGTACCTGGTCTGGTATCTCCAACCTCATCACTTTCTGTGACCGTTACACTGGCTCTGTCAGTTTGGGTTTATACCTGGTTTGAGGGTTTGACACGCAAGGGTCCAGTTAAGTTTTTTGCACATTATTTTGGCGGTCCAGATATTCCAGTACTCATAAAACCATTTCTTGCTATTGTAGAACTCTTGTCTGATATCTCAAGACCAGTTTCGCTTTCTTTTAGGTTATTTGGAAACATATTAGCAAAAGAAATTCTTTTAGGTGTGTTGGTAACTTTGATTTTAACTTTTTGGCCAGTGTTTTACAAAGATGCTATTTCAGGAATAATTTTTGGAGTAGCGGCATTTTTAAGACCTGCAATAGTTTTGTTAGGAGTTTTAGTCAGCGTTATTCAGGCAGGCGTATTTACACTGCTTGCGGCAACCTATATGGCAGGGGCAGTGGTCTCACATGATGAACACGATACTCAGGATACTCACGAAAAAGCAAAGCATTAATATATAAAATAAATCAGGAGGTGAATGTATGAAAAAGTTTGCAAAGGTAGTTCTCGCACTGATGTTTGTTCTTGCTATGGCATCAGCTGTGCTCGCCGTTGAGGCAGCACCAGTTAGTGGAAAAGTAGTAGCAGAAAAAGCCACCAATGAAAGCGTTCAGTTTTTTGCTTTCTCGGCATTAGCAGCAGCACTCGGTGTAGGTATCGGAGCATTAGGTTGCGGAATCGGACAGGGTATTGCTACATCAAAGGCCTGCGAAGGCGTAGCTCGTCAGCCAGAAGCAGCATCAAAGATTCAGGGTGTTTTGATTCTTGGACTTGCTATTATTGAGTCGCTCACTATTTACGCACTTGTTATTGGTTTGATTTTGCTTTACGCAAATCCTTTCGCTAAATATTTTATTAGTTAATTTATAAGGCGGGCTATAAAAAGCCCGCGCGAACTCATAGAAATATAGCTTGGCAAAATTATATTAGCTTAGCACTTACAAATGGAGGTAATACAATGGTTACAGTAGAATGGCAGATAGTCCTTGTCCAGTTTATAACTTTTGTTGTGGGTATGATATTTGTGTGGAAAATGATGATTACCCCACTGCTCAACACTTTATCACAGCGTGATTTGTATATTAAAAACAGCTTAGATAAAGTGGAAAAAGATAAGGCAGATATGGCGACTATGAAAACTGATTATGAAAAACAGGTACAGGAAATGCATGCACACTCAGCTGCTGCTTTGAATAAAGCCGTAGCAGATGGTGAAAAGATAAAAGAATCAATTCTCAATGAAGCCAAAACAGAAGGCACCAAACTTCTGGTAGAAGCAAAAGCAGAAATAGAAACTGAGAAAAAGAAAGCCATAGAGGCAGTAAAAAATGCAATCGTGGATATATCTATGATGGCTGCAGAAAAAGCAATAAAGAAAAACATATCCAAAAAAGACCAGGTCTCAATGGTAACTGATTATCTAAAAGATATTGGCAAGTCCTCAAACTAAAGGAGAAACAATGGCAAATATGGTACTTCCTTCAAAATACGCAGAGGCACTGTTTAAAGCAGCAGAAGAGTCAAAATCTCTGCACGCTGTGACAGAAGAGCTAAGGTCCATAAGCGGTATTTTAAATAGTAATCAACAACTGAAAAAAATACTTTTTCATCCTGGCATAGGAAAGACCGATAAAAAAGATATGTTGAAGGCTCTGTTTGGAGATAAAATTACTAAGCTAACTTTAAGATTATTGCTTTTGCTCGTAGAAAAGAAAAGAGAAACTATATTTAATGATATATGCGGAGCATTTTTTCAAAAGGTGGATGATTTGTCAGGATTGAAAAAAATAACTATTGAGACCGCCTATCAGCTTGAAGAAAAAGAAAAAGAAAATCTTATTGCCAAACTTGAAAAGGCCATGGATAAGAAGCTTGTAGTTGATACAAAAGTAAATCCAGCAATACTGGGTGGTATTATAATAAAAGAAAGAATGAAACAAATGGATGCAAGTGTAATACAGTTTTTAAGGTCCATGAAAAACGATCTATCGGCTATGAGGATTTCGGATGAGATAATAACAGAAAGTCAAAAACCAGCAAAAGCAAAAAAAACAGTGAAAAAAGCAGTAAAAAAGACTACGATAAAAAAAACAATAAGCAAAATAAAGAAACCAGTAAAGAAAATAAAAAAGAAATCTAAAAAATAAAATTGATTTAATTTCAAGGAGGAAGAAATGCAGATTAGACCAGAAGAGATAACGAATATAATAAAGGCCCAGCTGGAAAAGTTTGAGGCAAAAGTTGAGTTAACAGAAGTAGGGCAGGTAATACAGGTTGGAGACGGTATTGCTCGTGTATATGGCATAGACAATGTCATGTCTATGGAGCTGTTGGAGTTTCCAGGAGGCATATATGGCGTCGCTCTCAACTTGGAAAAGGATAATGTCGGAGTAGTATTAATGGGTGATGATAAAGGTATTAAGGAAGGCGATACTGTGAAAAGAACAGGCAGGATTATTTCAGTTCCTGTCGGAGATGAACTTATAGGAAGAGTAGTTGATCCACTCGGTCAGCCATTAGATGGTAAAGGGCCGATTAATACCACAAAGTTTAGACCAGTAGAAGTAAGAGCCCCAGGAGTTGTTGACAGAAATCCAGTTAAGCAACCAATGCAGACAGGTATTAAAGCCATAGATGCTATGATTCCTATAGGTCGTGGACAGCGTGAACTTATTATAGGTGATAGACAGACAGGAAAAACAGCTGTAGCACTGGATGCCATAATCAATCAGCGCGGCGGAGATGTGATTTGTATTTATGTTGCTATAGGACAAAAGCAGTCAACGGTTGCTAAAGTAGTAAAAACTCTTGAAGAACACGGAGCCATGAAATATACCATAGTAGTTTCTGCTGGAGCTTCAGAACCATCACCTCTTTTATATATCGCACCTTATGCTGGTTGCGCTATGGGAGAAGAGTTCCAGTATCAAGGCAAACATGTTTTGTGTATATATGATGACCTTTCAAAACATGCTGTGGCTTACAGACAGATGTCGCTTCTGCTTAGGCGTCCACCAGGTCGCGAAGCATATCCAGGAGATGTGTTTTATCTTCACTCCAGACTATTGGAGAGAGCTTCTAAATTAAGTGATAAGTTAGGTGGAGGTTCTCTTACTGCACTTCCTATTATTGAAACTCAAGCAGGAGATATCTCTGCATATATTCCAACCAATGTTATTTCTATAACTGACGGACAGATATTTTTAGAAGCCAATCTTTTCTTTGCAGGTATCAGACCTGCTATCAATGTAGGTTTATCAGTTTCGCGCGTCGGAGGAAATGCCCAGACAAAAGCAATGAAACAGGTTGCAGGAAAATTAAAAATGGACCTTGCGCAGTATAGAGAGCTTGCGGCTTTTGCACAGTTTGGTTCCGAACTTGATAAATCTTCACAGGACCAGCTGAACTTAGGGCGTCGAATGGAAGAAATATTAAAACAGGGACAATATGTGCCTATGGATATTGCAGACCAGATAATAGTTATATATGCTGCAACGAATAGATTTTTAGATGATGTGGAAGTAGCAGAAGTAGGAAAGTTTGAAGCAGCCCTTGTGAAGTTTTTAGATTCTGGACATAGAGAATTAAAAGCAGAAATTAAGGAAAAGCAAACTTTGACTGACGAGCTTAAGAAAAAAATTGATAAAGCCATAACTGATTTTAAAGAGTATTACAAAAAATAAAGTTTGAAAGTATAAATACAAAGGTGGTTTTATGGCAACATTAAGAGCGATAAAAAAAAGAATAAAGAGTGCGGGAAATATACAGCAGATAACGAAAGCCATGAAAATGGTGTCTGCGGCTAAGCTAAGAAAGTCCCAAGACCGTATTTTAGCTGCCAGACCTTATTCTTCCAAAATTGCTGAAGTCATAGATGAGCTGATTGTTAATGTTAAAAATGAAACAGTAAAATATCCACTGCTTAAGGAAAATAAAAGCGTAAAAAGAGAAGCATTAGTTTTAATTACTGCGGACAAGGGCTTGTGCGGAAGCTTTAATACCAACTTAGTAAAAGAAGCCATGATAAAGTATAAAGAAAATCCAGATATCAGTCTTTTTATAGTAGGAAAAAAAGGTTTGGATGCTTTTAAAAAACTTGGACTTGAAATTGAAAAGTTCAAATTTAATGATAAGAATATAAGCTGGATAGATATTGAAGAAATAAGCGGCGAAATGTTAAAAAATTATATCGCAGCAAAATACTCAAAAGTTACCATGATATATAGTGAGTTTCAAACTTCGCTTATGCAAAAAATAGTAAAAAAGCAGCTTGCTCCAGTTGTTTTTGAAGCAAAAAAAGTTGCAAATAGAGATTATATATATGAGCCAGGAGAAACAGAAGTTTTAAATGCTTTGCTTTTGCGTTATGTAAAGACGCAGCTATATAGGGCGATTTTAGAAAGTCAAACCTCAGAGCAGGGTGTGAGAATGGTTTCCATGGAAATGGCAACTAATAATGCTAAAGATATGATAAGGGCGCTTACTTTGCTTGCTAATAAAACAAGACAGGCGCAAATTACAAAGGAAATACTTGAGATAGTTTCAGGCGCAGAAGCCATAAAGTAAAAAAACAATTTATCGGATTGATGTTTTGGATATTTATTCCGAACTTCGAACCCCGAACTTTTAAGGAGGAAGACAATGAGTGAAGGAAAAGTAGTTCAGGTTATAGGACCTATTATAGATGTGGAGTTTGCGCAGGGTAAACTGCCGAACATATACAATGCCATTAATGTTCAGGGCGAGTATACCATGTTAGGTGAAAAGCATAAAATAGACCTCGTAGCAGAAGCAGCTACGCACACAGGAGATAATATCGTGCGTTGTGTGGCTATGTCTTCTACAGACGGTATTTCAAGAGGTATGAGAGCCATTGATACAGGAGAACCTATAAGAGTACCTGTTGGTGCTGGAACATTAGGAAGAGTAATGAATGTTTTGGGGCAGCCAGTGGATTATAAAGGTGAAATCAAACATACTGAAACAAGTGTTATTAGAAAAAGACCACCATTGTTTGAAGACCTATCAACAAAAACAGAAATGTTTGAAACAGGAATTAAAGTTCTTGACCTTCTTTGTCCATATCCAAAAGGTGGTAAGGTTGGATTATTCGGTGGAGCAGGAGTTGGAAAAACAGTTGTCATTATGGAATTGATTTCAAACATAGCACAGCAGCACGGTGGACTTTCAGTTTTTGCTGGAGTCGGTGAAAGAACCAGAGAAGGTACAGACCTTATGATTGAAATGCAGGAGTCGGGAGTTATAACAAAAACAGCACTTGTGTACGGTCAAATGAATGAGCCGCCTGGAGCGAGATTGAGAATAGGACTTACCGCCTTAACTCAGGCAGAATATTTTAGAGACCAAGAAGGAAAAGATGTATTGCTTTTCATAGATAATATATTTAGGTTCACTCAGGCAGGTTCAGAAGTATCTGCTCTCTTAGGAAGAATGCCTTCAGCAGTAGGATATCAGCCGAACTTATCAACTGAAATGGCTGAACTTCAAGAAAGAATTACTTCAACAAAAAAAGGTTCTATTACTTCAGTGCAGGCCATATATGTTCCTGCAGACGATTTGACAGACCCAGCACCTGCAACAGCTTTTGCTCATCTTGATGCGACTACTGTATTGTCGCGCGCACTAACAGAACTTGCTATATATCCAGCAGTTGATCCTCTTGACTCCACATCTCGTTTGCTTGACCCACAGGTCATAGGACAAGAACATTATGATGTGGCAAGAAAAGTTCAGGGTATGTTGCAGAGATATAAAGATTTACAGGATATTATCGCTATACTTGGTATAGATGAATTATCAGATGAAGATAAGCTTGTAGTAGCCAGAGCGAGAAGGATTCAGAAGTTCCTCTCACAGCCTTTCACGGTTGCTGCACAGTTTACTGGCAGAGAAGGAAAATATGTAACAGTTAAAGAAACCATAAGAGGTTTTAAAATGTTAATAGATGGAGAGCTTGATACTTTACCAGAACAGGCATTTTATATGGCTGGCGGTATAGATGAAGTCATTGAAAGAGCCAAGGGTATGGCATAAGGCGGAATAAAATGGCAAAATTAATGAACATAGACATAGTGACTCCAGAGAAAAGAATATTTGAAGGCAAAATAAAAGAACTCACCGCGCCTGGTACTGACGGAGAGTTTGGAGTATTGCCTGAACATGCTGCTTTTGCTACGGCTTTAGAGCCAGGCGTGGTCACCATAGTTAAAGAAAACGGAGAGAAAGATATGCTGGCTGTCTCTGGTGGCTATATAGAAGTGACAAGAGAAAAGATAGTGCTTTTGGTAGAGTCAGCAGAACGAGCAGGAGAAGTAGATTTAGAAACCTTAAAACGCAGAAAAGAAGAAAAAGAAAAACTGCTTAAAACAAAAGATCGTAAAGATGTGGACTATGATATGATACAGGTGACTTTAGCAAGAGAAATTGCCAGACTTAGGGCAAATGAAATTTTAGGACGCAGAAAAAAATAAAAATGATTAATAAAAAGCCCTGGTGAAAACCAGGGCTTAGTTTTTTTAATAATAATTGCTCAAAAATTTCGAAAACAAAGTCAGTATTGAAGGAAAATCAATGAAAATTAAATCTTATAAAAAAATATTACACGCCTTGTTGCTTTCGATTTTTACACTTGCCTTCGCGTTAACTTCCTATGCTGAAAATGTCACACTTTGTTATCATAGCTTTGATTATTCCCTTAAAAACACCTATGCTACGCTTCCAGATGTATTTGAATGGCAAATGAAGTATATACGAAGCAAGAATATACCAATAATAAGCTTAGATGAATTTGAAAGTAAATATGATGCAGATGATTTGAAAGACAGCAGTGTTCTTGTGACCTTAGATGATGGCTGGAAATCTTTTGACAATATACACAAAATAGTCGATAAACAGTTTGTGCCGGTTACCTTATTTATATATCCTTCCGTGATTGGTCGCCGCGAAAAATACGCCACCCCTGAAGACTTACAAAATTATTTGAAAGATCCTATGATTACCATGGGGGTTCATAGCTATACGCATATTCCACTGGCAAACCTTGACAGCAAAACATTAAACAGAGAAGTGATAAAACCTATACTGAGAATAAGAACTTTTGCAGGTGCAGA
>JBAXIL010000023.1:0-26234 GCA_037138355.1 bacterium | reverse complement strand
TTACTGCTCCTTTATACTATAATAGATTTCATTATCATTCTTGCAAGCTGCTGTGGTGAGTGCCTTATATACGGACCATCAATAAACAGTTTTCCTTGAATCAAACCCACTCCAAGACTTGATATAGCTTCCTTGTCAATTTTTACCGGAAGAGCTTTTTCTTTTTCATATCTTTTTAAGACATCATCTTTTGGCATTTTATTATTGGCTATGACATAATCCACTACTTTAACACCCGTGTGTTTAAAAATGGCTTTCAAATGTTCAGACACAGTAAAATCATCTGTTTCTCCGCTTTGTGTCATAATATTACATATATAGATTTTTACCGATTTTGTATTCATGAGAGCTTCCTTAATACCAGGTACGAGCAAATTTGGAATTATTGAGGTGTATAAACTTCCAGGTCCTATTATTACAGCATCTGCATTTTTTATGGCTTCTATAGCAGGTCCATAAGGTGAGCATTTTTTTGGAACTATATAAACTCTATCTATTTTCGCATTCGCTTTTGGTATATTTGATTCGCCTATTATTGTTCTGCCATCTATTAGCTTTGCTCTCAGCTGTAAGTTTTCAAGAGAAACTGGCAATACTTGTCCTCGTATAGCAAGAACTTTTGAAGATTCATTTACTGCCGTTGGAAAATCTCCTACCACATGACTTAAAGCAGTAATAAATATATTTCCAAAATTATGCCCTTTTAATTCTTTTCCTTTTGAAAATCTGTATTGAAAAAGCCTTCCTAAAAGAGTTTCTTCGTCTGCTAAAGCCACTAAACAATTTCTAATATCACCTGGCGGAAGTATCTGATAATCTTTTCTTAATCTGCCAGAAGAACCGCCATCGTCTGATACTGTAACTACAGCTGATAAGTTTCCGGTTAAATCCTTCATTCCCCTTAAAACATTTGGCATTCCAGTTCCGCCGCCGATTGCGACTATTTTTGGACCTCTTAATAATTTGGCATTTTGATATGCTCTATTTAAAAACTCTCTTTCTTTATTTGGTGCAATGATTGTCAGAACGGCAAAAGAAGCCCTTCTCCAAGCCAGCATTATACCACCGATTGCGAGGACTATCATGAAATAATCCATGGCCTTTAGCTTCTGTAAATATTTAAAGAAATGATCTATATTTATTATACCTCTTGCTATCCTAACATTTTTAAAAAAATCACCAAGCACTCCGGAAAATCCCGCAATTAATACAATGACACTTAAAATAAATAAAAAAACCCATCTCTTTATCCTTATGCCAGGATATAACCATTTATTTATCTGAAACATTTTGCCTCTCTTTTTGTGGCGTTTTCATCCATTTAATTATATTTTTATTAAGCTCTTTTGCTGGATTGTATCCATGCGATTTTAAACGCTGTGTCATAGCCGCAACTTCTATTATCACGCTCAAATTGCGTCCCGGTTTAACCGGAAGTACTATCTTCGGAATCTGAACATCTACCACATTTTCATATATATCATCAAGTCCGAGTCTTTCATAATCTTTACCTTTTTCCCACTCCTCTAAATGCACAACCAACTGCACTTTTTGGTCATCCCTAACAGCACCAACTCCAAAAAGATTACGAATATCTATTATGCCAATACCTCTAACTTCCATGTGATGCTGTATAATTGAAATGCCCCGACCTTCTATCACCTCATCTGATAGTTTTGTGATTTCTATCAGGTCATCAGCCACTAATCTATGTCCTCTTTTTACAAGTTCAAGCGCTATCTCGCTTTTTCCAGTTCCGCTTTTTCCTGTCATGAGTACGCCTATGCCATATACATCCACAAAAGTTCCGTGTATTGTAATTTTAGGCGCTAACTTTTTTTCCAAATAAATCATAGCAGAACTTATTAATTTTGTAGTAAAAAGTGAAGTTAATAATACAGGGATTTTGTATTTTTGGGCAATGGAAATAAAATTAAAAGGTGGCTTTAGATTTCTTGTGATAACACAACAACATATATTTTCAGAAAATATTTTTTCAAGAACTTTGTTTGCCTTTTCTCTACCGAGTTTCTTTATGTAAGTGAATTCGGTTTTACCAAAAACCTGAATTCTCTCATACGGAAAATAATCAAAAAATCCAGACAAGGCCAAACCTGGTCTATTAATATCAGAAACGATTATTTTTTTTTTGGAAAAATAATCCTGACCGGAGAGCATTCTTAAATGGAACTTATTCTTATTATCATTATAGAATTCTTTTACAGTAATATGATTCATACCGAATTAAGTCCTCCAGGCCGCAGGATTAACGATCAAAACAAAAGACCTCTACTGCTTGGTCCTTTCCTCTTCCTCTATAGTTGCTATTACGGCAGCCTTATCAGCAGCTTCCATAATTTTTATTCTGTAATACTTATTTTTTAAGAAATTAGAAACTCTGGCAAGCGCCTTTAACATAAGCCCGGCAGCTCCCTCTGGTGCTAATAAAAGAAAAAATATATTAACATTTTCTCCGTCTAATGCATTAAAACTTACTCCCGCTTTGGACACACCAAATGCTGCTATGAGTTCTTTTACACCCTTTGTTTTGCTGTGAGGTATAGCAATTCCTTGTCCTACTCCAGTGGAACCAAGCTCTTCTCTTTCCATAAGTGATTCTATAGTTACTTTTTTATCTATTATTAAACCTTTTTTATCCAACATGTCCACAAGCTCTTCTATTACTTCTTTCTTTGTCTTTGATTTTATGTTAAGTTCTATGCTTTCTTTATCTAAGAAATCCATAATTCTCATTCTAAATCACCTCGTTTAATATTTTGAAATAGTTAGGCCGTATTTACCGTCCTTACGCTTTCTGAGAAGGCAGACCTTATTAAAGTCCACATTAAAAAACATCATTATAGGTTCTCTTGCTATTTCCAGTTCTTCTACCGCTTCTTCTGTATTCATTGGTTTTATTGCCTGTAATTCCTCTTCTTCTACTATTTCATTAAAATCTTCACCTTTTGTATTTGTAATAGTACCCATATTTGCCAAAATGTTTATTCTGTTTGTTTGTTTTTTATCTTTTTTGTCAAATTTGCTTTTTAATTTTTTGATTTGTGAAAGCAGCTTATCTTCTATCATATCAATAGATGAATACAAGTCTTTCGTTTCAACTTTTGCTGAAAATTTGTGCCCTTTTGAGGATAAATTGGCTTCAGCCATATGCCTATACTTTTGAACTTCAACAATAACATGCAATTGTCCATGTTCCTTAAAATCAAAATATTCCTCTATTTTCTTGAACTTTTTATCAGCGTACTGTTTTATGGCTTTGGTAAGAGCTACATGCCTACCAGTTATAGTAATCTCCACGAATAACACCTCCATGTTTTTGTGTAATTAATACGCATATTTCCTTGTAAAATAGCGTATTATTAAAAATACCACATTATAAAACTTCTGTCAATCTATTCTAAAACTATTTCTTTCTTAGGTTTGCTGGCAGAAATGCCAGTTGTTCCCTATACTTTGTTACTGTTCTGCGTGCTACAGGAATACCCTGTTCTTTCAATATTTTTTCAATATCAGTGTCATTTATTGGATTTTTGCTATCTTCTGAATTAATTATATCCTTTATCTTGGCCTTTATAACCGCATTTGACATCAATCCACCGCCATTGCTTGTTTCAACACCAGTTGTAAAGAACTTTTTCAAAGGAAACACACCTGTCGGCAACTGTATGTACTTTTTTGAGACAACCCTTGATACTGTTGACTCAGAAACTCCTGCATCTAATGCAATTTCCTTGTAAGTAAGCGGTTTTAAACCTGCCTCTTCACTATGTAAATAACCGTCCTGAATTGTAATAATTTTTTTTATTATTTTTTCTATTGTCTTAGTGCGTTCCTCAAGACCCCTCATTATTTCTTTAATTCTTGCTTCATAAGTTTTAATAAAATCACTTGTTTGCTTATTTTCCTTGTATTGCTTTATAAGTTTCTTATTCACTCTCATAATGGGAAAATTAGAAGGCACATTTATTGTATATTTTCCGTTTTCTTCAGTTACTATTACATCTGGCACTACATATTCACTTGCCACATCAGAAAAATTGCTAATCGGAGACGGATTAAGTTCTTTTATAGTTTCCCCAGCATTTTTTATATCTACTTCTTTAACTTTAAATATCTGGGCAAGTTTTTCAAAATTTCGCCTTGTGAAAAGGTCAAAATGCTTTTCTATAATTTGATATGCTAAAGAATCCTTTAAACCCTTTTGCTGCAACTGTATTAATAACGATTCTTCAACATTAGAAGCACCAACACCACTTGGTTCAAATAAACGAAGTATTTCAAGGCCTTTAGCCAAAACCTCTACTGAAAACGAATTTACTTCAGCAATTTCAGTCAAAGGAGTTTCCAGAAAACCATTTTTATTGAGATTTAAAATAAGTAAGTTCACACTTAAATATAGTTCATCCGATAAATGAAGCGCATTAAGTTGTGTAATTAATTCATATGCTAATGTATCTTCTTCTTCGTGCGTCATTGAATTATATTTATACTCATCAAACTTGCCCATTTCAGGATTGTAATCAGGTGTAGGATTTTTTATGTAGTTTTCATTTTCAAAATTGTTCTCATATTGACCTGAATCAAATTCATCCAAATGCGGATCGTTTTCCGACATTTTAAGGTCTTCTGTTTCGTCTTTTTTTTCTCTTATTTCTTCTTTTGCATTATATTCAGAATCTGAATCTGCTAAATCGCTATTGTCAGTTGTCTCGCTTTTAGCCGAAACCTCATCATCATCTGTTGATTCTTCTTTGTCTGTGACTTCGCCTTTTAAAGTTGGATCTTCATCCTCTTCATCAAAACCATCAAGTAAAGGATTTTCAGATATTTCTTTATTTAATATATCAGTAAGTTCAGGAAGAGTGGCTTGTAATATACTCAAGCGCATACGCATTTCAGGAGTTAGGTTAATTCCCAGTTCATGTTTTATAGTATGGGATATGTTAAGTTTATTTGATAAATCCATAGTGTTGCCCGCCTTTTTTATTTTCTTTAATCAGAGCAGGCTTACTGCTTTGTGTTTATTTATTTAATCCGTAAAAGCCTGCTGCCGCAGCAATCTTCAATATCTCGGTAGGAATAAACGGAATAAATCCAGCAGTAAGTGCAGCCATGAAATTCATTTTATAAACCAAAACAAGATGCGCCGTACCTAAAGTTAGAATTAATAAAGAACCTGCAGTAAATATCAGTGAGGCTTTGACGAAGCTCAACTTTCCTACTTTTGAAATCATAAGCGACATTAAAAATGCAGAAACTATAAAACCCAAGAGATATCCAGCAGTAGGTCCTACCATAATCAAAGCCCCTACTAATCCTGCAGCAAAGACTGGTAATCCAATCATACCTGTTAAGATATAAAACGATTGTGCTATTCCATTTTCTTTAGCACTTAAATAATATACTGACATAAAAAGCACAAATGTCTGAAAGGTAAAAGGAACTGGTGAAATAGGCGTATAGATTTTAATGAAGGCAGCAATAAATGTTAGAAACGAAAAAAATAAAACCATTAGAATTCTTTCTTTTGTTTTGCTGATTACTATTTCTTTTGTCAGAATGTTATTCATTAAATCACCTCTTCATTTTTTTCTTTATATTGTATTATAACATATAGAAAGCAATTCTTCATTAACAAAAATCCATTATAACACTTAATGAATAAACATTTTCCCAAGGACATAAGCGCCAGCAGACATTAAACCTGCAAGAGGTATAGTCAATACCCATGCCCAAACTATATTTCCAGCGGTTCCCCATCTAACTGCACTTTTCCGTTTTAGTGAACCAACACCCATGATAGCACCAGTAATTGTATGAGTAGTCGATACAGGAACGCCCATTGAAGTTGCTACAAAAAGACTTACTGCTGCACTTGATTCAGCAGCAAATCCATCTATTGGCTTTAATTTTGCAACTTTTTGCCCCATTGTCTTTACAATGCGCCATCCTCCAAATATAGTTCCAAGACCTATTACAAAATAACACATAAGCGCAACCCATGGCGGTATAGAAAAGTCCTTACCTAATAATCCTGCCGAAAAAAGCAAACTGGAAATAATACCTGCTGTTTTTTGAGCATCATTTCCGCCATGTCCCATTGAATACATAGCAGCAGATAACAACTGCCCTTTCCTAAATAAGTGATCGACCTTCCCAGGTGTAGAATTTTTACTAAGCCAATATACTATTAGTCCTATAATCTGCCCTAAAATATATCCCGCTACTGGTGCTATTAAAATAAAGATTAATGTCTTAGATATTCCAGCCCAAACAAGACCGCTTATTCCAGTCTTGACAAGTGCCGCCCCTATCAGACCTCCTACAAGGGCATGGGATGAACTAGAAGGCAATCCGTAATACCAAGTAATAATATTCCACAAACAAGCACCCATTAATGCGGCAAATATGACAGTTTGATCAACGATATTAATGTCAATTATTCCTTTTCCCAAAGTTTTTGCCACATGGTCACCAAAGAAAAAGAAAGCAAGCACATTAAATACGGCTGCCCATATAACCGCCTGCATAGGAGACAAGACACGAGTAGAAACTACCGTTGCAATTGAATTGGCGGAATCATGAAAACCATTTAAAAAATCAAAAGCTAAAGCTAACACTATTAAAAATATTATAGTTACAGTCATCTGAACTCCTGTTTAGTTAATTTCCTTATGCTTGTTTTACCATTATAGCTTCCACCACATGCCCTACATACTTACATATATCAAGTACCGTTTCAGAAATTTGATAAATTTCTTTCCACTTTATAAACTCAATAGGATCTTTTTCATTATCTACTAAATCTCCCAAAGCTATGTTGCGAAGCTTGTCTCCTTCACTTTCATACTTTCCAACCTGTTTGCATGCCTCAAGCACTACTGCCATATTTTTTAAATGCCTAAGCCCTCTGACTGCAACGCCAAGAGACATACAAGCGTTTTCAATAATTTCAGAAAACTCAATTAAATATTTATTAGGTTTTGTAATCCTAAAAACTTTCATTCTACTGGTAATTGTATTTAAACTATCGTTCACATCATCAAGTTTTTTTGCCAGAGAATGTATATCTTCTCTGTCAAAAGGAGTTATAAAAGTTTTATTCAAGTGTTCTATAATTGCATAAGTCATTTTATCTCCATTATGCTCAATATCACGCATTTTTTCACGAAACTCATCTGTGACTTCACCGTGTTTTACTATCGTTTTGAATAGGTGCGCGGCTTCTTCTACATAACCCATTTCCTTGTCAAAAAAATCAACAAAATTGAACTCTTTTGGGAATAGTTTGCTAAGCATAAATATCTCCTTTTATGTTTTAAAATTAATAGAATGCTTTTCTGATTATTTGAAATTTAACTTAAGTTCAATATATCATAGTATATCTGTTTGTCAACTCGTATAAAAAGCGCCTTTATTTAAAGCATATAATTCGTTTTGTTAAGATTGTATGAATAAATATTTAAAGCTTATCAGGATTTACAAAGTCACCTGACTTAAGTTTCAAGGCAACAAATCTTTCTTTTTCTTCCCTTAAAACATCAAAAAGAATCTTAGGTGTGCCGTGTATTTTATTGGTGTATATCTCTAATATCCTGTCTATCTTGGCTATGTTCTGAGGAACCCTTATCATGAACTGACTATTATAGTCCGCAATCGTATAATCTTTTTTCATTACTTTTGTAAAGAGTTTTTTCAGGTCTTCATATTTAGGAATAAAACCTGATGGGGATTTTATAGCATCCACTTCATTGTGTGAACGCAGTTCCATCCATTTTAGCCATACTCTTTTATCTTTTACGCCGTTTAACCATTTGCCTGTCTTCATATCTCTTAAGAAATAATTGCACGCAAATATTCTTGGGGCTTTATGAAGACCTTTTCCAAATTCCAGATAATCCTCAAGATATTTAGGTATTGAAATTGACAAGAACTCCATATTTGACATTATATTAAAAACTCTTTCGCCTTCTTTGCCTATGGTTGCAGCGGTTGTTTCTGATTCTATAGATGCTCCCATAGCCAGAACTCCGTGATTCCAATCAAAAGATTCTCTAACAGGTACCCATGTATCAGAATCTCTTCCACCAAAGACTATACCTTGAAGTTTCACACCTTTTTTATCATTAATTGCCGAATCACAATTTTTTAGATTTTCTAAGCTTATTGAATATCTTGCATTTTTATGAGCATATGGAATAGGATTACCTTTTTCATCTTTTTTTACATGCGTCCATTCACCTGAAAAGTTTGTTCCATTTGCAGGATTTTCTCTGCCGTCCCCCAACCAACGCGGTATGCCATTATCATCTAAAACATTTCCAAATATCACATCGCCAGGGGTATCTAAAACTTTCCAAATCAGTGGATCTCCGTTCGGATTAATATCCTGAATAATTCCGAATATTCCTTTTTCCACATTAGCCGCCATCGCTGTGCCATTAACATTTCTCAAGTATGCTAAATCATCTCCTACTATAGTTTCTCCTTCTACCATAGCTGTTGAAGTTTTTCCACACATAGAAGGATACGCACCGGAAAAATATGATTTTCTGCCCCAAGGACCTTTAACACCCATTAAGAACATATGTTCAGCAAGCCATCCTTCTTTTGAGGCCTTTTGTATAGCAAGTCTAAGTGCCAGTTTTTTAAAACCCACAGTATTTCCCGCATACTGCGTATTTACGCTGTAAACAGTTTCTGTTTTCAAATCAATATATATTCTTCTTTTATCAATATTTTTACTAATAGCGTTTTCTGTTTCGCCAGTAGCATGAACTACCTTAAAAAATGTCGATGGCTTTGCTTTTTTAAAACCTTCATAGCCCCTTCTATATAATATGATTTCCGAATGTGCCACATAATACGAATCTGTCAACTGAACAGCTGGAATATAGAATGGAGAATCTACTGGTCCTAATGAAAAGAAAAGCACCAGCATTTGGCGGCCTTTCATCATACCTTTTAACAGACCGTGTATTTCTGCATTTCCTTCTTCTCTATCCATACCAGTCAAGCCTTCAAGCTCTTTACCCTTTTCATATAAAAATTTTGTATTTTTTGGATCTCTTCCTTGATCAGTCATTCCATCAAAATGTATTGTATGTCCATCTATATTTAAAGGGATCTCTTCACCTTTATCAACTGCCATTTTTCTCATTAATATGGCATCTGCTTCAGAATCCGTGCAAACAAAAACAGAATCAGGCTCGCATTCCTCGGCATATTTCGCAACAAAATCTAAAAGGACAGAATTATTTAGAGCTTCAAGTTTTTTGAAATGTTGTTCCCCACATTTTTTCTTTAACAGTTCGAGATTTGCCATTTTAGTTCTCCTGTTTAATTTTTTTTTAGATATAAAAATAGCCAATACTTAAGGGAGAGCTACTACAGCTTTCACACCTTCATATTGGTTTATGTTAATCATTTTTTATAGTATTATGCTGCCTTTTAAGGTCAAAGAAAAATAACAAATAAATGGTAGATTGTCAACTTTTATTATGTTTATTAAAAAGTTTATCTATTACACGCAAGAAAACCCCTTATTTCAAAGCAGCATTTACCTGACTAACGACCTGTACAGTTATGTCACCTACCCCTTTGAAAATATCCAATAAGAAGTTTCCAAAATGCGCGAATGATATTTCCTTAGTGATTACGGTTAAAATCAAAGCAATAATAATTATATTCATAAGGTAAACAAAAGCCAGAGAGAAAACTAAGTTGCTATCCTGCCTCAAATCGCTTTGTGATGTAGTAAGTGAAAAAAGTGTCAAAGCAATATGAAAAGAAAGTGATGCTCCTACAAAAAATGCAGCATAGACACGATACTCATCTCTGGTTATGTAATAAATTAGAGTTGCTGCCATGGCATATAAAGGAAAAAAATACGGCGCCAAAGAAATAATAAAATTTGATTTTGATATCAAGACCTTGCCACCAGTTTTAGATACATGAAGTGATTGCGTTTTACCACCAAAGACCGCAGCCCAAAGTATGTGAGTAAGTTCATGTGCCATAACATGCGCAAAAATAGGTTTATAAAGAAGAAAATGAATCAGCAGGTAAACTATAAAACCAGCGAGGAATGAAATCTCTTCTGGAGTGCTAACCGAAAGGCCTCTTACAAGGATAACCATTTGAACTGTTGCAGAGACAGCAAGAATAATAATTATGAAAGTCAAGAAAAAAAATACTATGTTTTTTACCGATGGTATAAAAGTGAAATTTTTTTTCATTTATTCTGTTTTAAAAACCTCTCTATTATTTTAGCAATTTTTAGTCAATACTTTTTTTAAAAGTAATATCTTAAAATCAAAGGACTCACAGTTACTATATCAAAAATTAAATTGGTTGATGATGGGAAACCAACAATAGTCGAAGACAACACAGAAAAACCTGCACCTATACCACTTTCTATACTTAAGTTTTCACTTATCATAGGGATTGCCATTTCAAGTAATAGAACTGCTCCAAAACCAAATGTAAAGTTACTTGATATCGCATTATTTTTTATGTATGCAAAAGCTATTGCAGGAGCTAAATTAATCGCAAAGTTACCTTTTTCAAATATCGGTAAAAGCATTTTTGCTGAAAGCGGAAAATTAATATAATCATTGCCTATGCTTGGACTTGTAGAAAACTCCAGTCCCATAGTATCTGTCGGCCAAAATCTAAATGAAGCATTATTGCCTGTTACTGAACAACTCACAGCCAGCTTTGTTTTCAAATCTGTGAAACCTGTTTTTTCAGCTGTCAAAACCGAACTCAAAACAAGAACTGGAACTAACAATAAAAGTAGAAACTTTTTCATACTAACCCTCCCTTTAAGATTTTTTTAGTAAAATCATAAAGCAATCTTACGCCTGTAGCTGCCACGCCATCAGGTATATAAGATTTATTTTTGATACCATAAGCAGTCCCAGCAATGTCTAAATGAATCCATGGATAATTTCCAATAAACTCTTTTAGAAAAAGTCCTGCTATAATCGTTCCTGCTCCGCCTGATCCAATATTTTTCATATCAGCATATCTGCTTTTTAAGGACTCTCCATATTCTTCAAACATCGGCAATTGCCAAACACGCTCACCTGTATCTTCTCCTGCTTTTTTCATATGCTCAGTAAATGCATTTTCATTTGCCATAAGACCAGTTGCATACTTACCGAGAGCCATTACACACGCACCTGTTAAAGTTGCTATGTCCACTATCAGAGCGGGTTTATATTTTTGTGCATAAAAAAGAGCATCACAAAGAATTAGACGGCCTTCCGCATCCGTAGATATTACTTCTATAGTTTTGCCAGACATAGAAGTTAAGACATCCCCTGGCTTAAAAGCATTTCCAGAAGGAAGATTTTCAGTCACTGGCGCAATAAATACAGCATTTATAGGCAATTGTCTTATGGCTATTATTCGCATAAGAGCAATTACAGCAGCCGCACCTGACATATCAAACTTCATATCTTCAATGTTAGACATAGAGCTTGACTGAGGTTTTAAAGATATTCCGCCTGAATCAAAGGTGATTCCTTTTCCTACAAATACAATAGGTTTTTTAGTAGCAACAGCGCCTTTATACTCCGCCACAATAAACTTAGCAGGTTCTTCGGACCCTTTTGCCACGCTGTAAAAAGCGCCCATTCCCATTTTTTTTGTTTCACTTAATTCAAATATATTTAACTTTATTTTTTTTGAAAGTTTAGCTGAGGCAGTAGCTACCTGTGCAAACTTTGTCGGAGTGGTGTAATTGCCAGGGCCATTCATTAAATTCTTAGCAAAAAACACAGCATCAGCCACAATCGCCGTCTCTTCTATTATATTGCTTGCATTGATATCAGCAGTAGCAATTACCATGCTGCTCAACGGTTCATCTTTCTTGCCTGTTTTTAATTCATTATAAACATAATCCGCAAGTAAAAAGCCTTCCACTTGCGCAGTAAAACCTTTTTCATCTGTGGCGAATGAAACTGCTGCTACGGTTTTAACTCCCAAGGACTTAATTTCTTTTATTGCAAAACCAGCCACTTCTCTTAGCTTTTCAAAATTCAGTTTTTCTAATTCACCCATACCAACAAAAAATATCTTTTTCATTTGACCGTTTAATTCAGGCGAACAATAAGACTTCTTTTTATATTCTGATTTTATTTCCCCAGAATCACACATATCGTTTATTTTTGTTTTAAGATTTCCGTACAATACGCTTGAAAACTGTTTTTTTATACCTTTAAAAACTGGAACTATGTAAATGTCTGCATTTATTTCAAACAGCTCTTTATTTATTGCTGATATTTTCATACCTTCCTCCTTTAAATTAAATATCCACGCCTTGCTTAAAGCGTGACAAAAAACCCATTACATTTTTATTGATAAACTCATCGGTCTTGGTAATATTACTCCCTATTCCAGTGCTTTGTGTTTTTATGTCCATAGGAGTTGAGTAAACTCCTGCGCATTCTATAAAAAGAGTTCTATAATCATCCATCCAAGATTCTATCTTCACATCATAAGCAGACATATCGTCCTTAATAGGAGGAAAAAACAACCTTGTGCCTATGGCATGAAGAGGTCTTTTAAATGATTGAAAGTTTGCCTCCGTCATTGAGAATACCTTGCTTATCAGAAAGTCCCTGCCATCTTCAACTTCTTTTATATTTAAAAGTTTTCTTATTATTACGCTGTGCATTAGAAATAAAGAATTGCCAGTTATGCTTGTAAACACTTTAAGAAAATCATCTGAAATTGCCTGATAATAATTCACACTTTGCGTGCAATAATCATAGGACATATTTAATCTGTCTTTTGATATTCTGTAGCGCGAAAAGTTTACCTTTTCATCTTTTGATGACATAAGCACAGAGTTATCAGGTAGTGACTGGTATGTAGTAATTGCGTGAGAGTCAGAGACCTTGTCAAATATCTCTCTGCATTTTTTTTCATCAAGCTGCGCTGGTATAAATACTGCTTCTACAACCATTGAATATAATCTTGTAGTGACTTCCACAATAAACACCGCCTAAGATTTGATATACCATAATAACAAAATAGACCGTAATTGGCAATATATTAAGCCATATTAGAAATACCTGCTAAAAAGTTGTATTCTGCAATTGCCTTCTTTTCCTGTAACTTGTATAATATCACTACTAAAATCAATCAGGAGGACTTATGAAAAAAACACTATTTCTATCAATAATTCTCTCTTTCGCGTTTTCCTTATTAAATGCTTCAAACATGTTAAAAAATCCTGGCTTTGAAGATTTATCAGACAATAAGAACTTTCCTTCTAACTGGATTATAACCTCTGCGAGCTCTACTTCTTTAGAAACCGCTGACGGAAGTAAAGTACTTAAACTATCTAATACCACTTCCCCACAATATATAGAGGCAAATCAAACTATACCTATTGACTCTGAAAAGATAAAGGTCATAACCGTTAAAGCCAAAATCAAAATATCAAATGTTATCAAAGGTGAAAAAGATTGGGAAATGGCAAGAGTTATGGTTTTATTTTTTGACAAAAATGGTACACAAGTCGGTGATTGGCCTGAACTCGGAAGATGGAAAGGTACTTTTGACTGGTCACAAAAAATCAACATTATTAATGTGCCAGTAGGCGCTACTTCCATAAAACTTCAAGTGCAACTTTCAAACGCATTAGGAGAAATGTGGGCAGATGATATTTCCATAGAGGCAGGCGATAACCTTGATATCCCAAGATTAAAAAATGATTTCGTGATTAATGGCTCCATGGAATACGGCGCTACTTTACCTTTTTATTGGGGTGGCTGGCTGAGTGGCGAAGGTTCCTTTGAATCTCCTGGTTATAAATCTTCCAACTGTTTTAAGATAACAAATAAATCAAAGGGCTACTCCATGATAACCCAGCAAATACCTATTGACGATAAAAAAGTAGCTTCAATCAACCTTTCAGGTTATGTAAAAGTATCTGGTGTTGTGCAAGGTAGCAATAATTGGGAAAAAGCACGCATATCCATTGAGTTTCATAATGCCTTAGGCGAACGCCTCGGCGGTTGGCCACCTGTTGCAGGTGAAGCCGCTTATGATATCAATGAATGGACGCTATGGTCAAAGGACTACCCTGTTCCAGCTGGCACTACAAATATCGTAATAGGAGCTGGGCTTTTAGACTGCTCTGGCACTATGTGGTTTGATGATATTAAAGTTACCGCACTTGATAAGAAAGGTAGCATAGTAAAGCCAGAAATTATAAAAGCAGAAGATATGACTAAATGGTTTCCTTTCACTGCTGAAGAAGACACTTACAAGGCAGGTGCGATTATCGACTTTTCTGAAGAGCTTGATAAGCCAGCAGGAAAACACGGAGAACTTATAATTTCAAAAACTGGCAGTTTAATATTTGCTGATGGCACTTCAGCAAGATTTTGGGGAACTAATATAGTAGCAGGTGATATTTTTAGAAACCACGCAGACACTGATAAAATGGTAAAACGACTTTCTAAGCTTGGCGTAAATATGGTACGGTTGCATCATATGGATGCTTGGTGGGCAAATCCAGGAATTATAAATTATGGAGACACCACAAGCACTCTCTCTACTGAATCACTGGAAAAACTTGATTATCTTATTTTCAAACTTAAAGAGGCAGGCATTTATATTTTTATGGATATGCTCGTGCACAGAAAAGTAGCAAAAGGTGATGGCATAGAAAATCACGAAAAAGTCCCTGCTGGTTTTAAAGAAGTAATTTACTTTGATGAAAAGCTTCAGGACTTAACAAAAGAATACATAAAACAACTTTTAACTCATATAAACCAATATACAAAAACCAGCTACAAAGACGAACAAGCAATAGTCATGACAGAAATTGTAAACGAAAGTACTCTTTTCTATTTTGACAGGAACGCTGACATTCCACAGTTTTACAGAGCAAAGCTTGATACTTTATTTAATGATTATCTTAAAGCTCGCTACAAGAATATGCCCGAGTTAAAAGACGCCTGGAATAAGTTAGGCGTTTCAGACCTTTCAAACACAGAAGACTTTAATAAAAACAATATGACGCGTGCCGTTTTTAACTACAACTACGAAGACTGGACTCGTACTGGCTCCACCTCTTGTGGTGGTCGCACAGCTGATACAAAAGATTTTTATTATCAAACAGAACTTGCTTTTTTCAAGAACTTTTATGATTTCATACATTCGCTTGACACTAAAATACTCATAACAGGCTCAAATCATTGGGAAAAATGGGATGCTGACTTAAAAGCAAATGCTTCCCTTGATTTTATTGATCGTCATTCCTATTGGGATCATCCTTCTGGTGGCTGGACCATGCAGGAAAATATATCATTTACAAATGCTCCTATGATTAAATCCAAACTAAACTGCGTAGCCGAGCTTGGACATAGTCAAGTTTTAGGCAAGCCATTTACAGTTACGGAATATAATTCGCTAATCCCTAACGAATACCGCGCTGGCTTCCCTCTTATTATGGCATCGTATTCCAGACTCAATGGTTGGGATGCTATGCTACAATTTAATTTTTCAAATTTCGAATGGAAAAACATCCTTGCACATTTTGCAGATTTTTCTGTGTGCCCTGATATGTTGTCCAGTTGGTCCACGGCTTACTACATATATAACCGCAATTATGTAAAAACAAGTCCAGAAAAACTGGTGGACTATGTTTCTGATGATTCTCTCTTTGCAAACAAGAACTCTTCTTTTAAACTCATAAACAATGATTTAACAACGCCACTTATGATTAGATCTTATAAAACATTTGATTTGGAAAAATCAGATAAGAAGTATAATCCAAAACTTACCAAAAATGCCGCTTTGTCACTCACCCAGCAACTTTACTGGAACTTTAGCAAAGGTGTTTTTCAGATATACGCAGATAAAATACAGGGCGTAGCAGGTTTTATTAAAGCCGAAAAAGATGGTTTCAAGTTCAGAAACTTTAGAGTGAAATCAACAAACCTCTATGCTTCTATCTTTGCTTCTTCAATAGATGGCTTACCGCTTGCCAGTGCATCAAAGATTCTACTTAATACAGTTGCCCGTATGGACAATACAGGAACAAAATATAGTCCTGCCCACACCTCAGTTATTTATGGTGGCTCTGCCCCTATACTGCTTGAACCTGTTTATTCAGAATTAAAGTTTACACTTTCAAAATTTAAATCCGTAAAAGTTTATACACTTGATGCGAACAATTATATAAAAGAAGAGTATAAGAACTTCACAGTCCCTGATAATAACACTGTTATGATGAAAACAGATGAGAATTCAAAGACATTGAATTATTTCATTGAAGTAAAAAGGTAGTATTGCGGTTTATTACAAATACGCTTCTAAAATATTATAAACAAGTTTCTTTCCAGCATAAACAGCTATTTGTTCGGCATTATCTATGGCTGTATATTTGTCATAAAAGACCTTTAAATTGGCCTTTTTTATGCCTATTCCTGATAGGCTAAGTGGCAGTTCCATAATTTCAAAAAACGAGTTTATTTCAGTCAAATGTTTCTTTCCTTTTAGCATTGTTTCCTGAACTATAAGCCCTGCTGCTGCGTGTTCGCCATGCAAATATTGCCTTGCCGCAACTACAGCTGTGGCAGCGTGTGCTGCCGCGTGTGCGATTAAAGCAGTGATTGAATATCTTCCGGCACAAGAGGCAAGTCCTGATTGTATAATATTTATATCTGCAAGTTTTCTTTTTGTTGTTTCATCTATCTTATGCCACTTAAGATATATTATTTTTTTTAAGGCATCTTTACACCCAGTTGATATAGCGTAAGACAACTCATCTGATGCTGTTAAATTGTTTTTAAGATTTTTTCTTGCTGCTGTGGTTTCATAATATTTAGCTAAAGTATCTGCTGCCCCTGCCGCATAAAAGGTCATAGGGAGCGTGCTCAACACTTCATAATCAACAATCACTTCATCTGGCACTTCACTATCTATAGTGTCCATATATTCACCATCTTCTGAATACATTACAGACACAGGAGTCATAGCCGCACAAGTAGCCGCAGAGGTAGGTATGTTTATTAGTTTTATATGAGGTAAATCTTTTTTTATTAGCTTAGCTAAATCCATAACCTTGCCGCCACCCATTGCATAAAGCACATCTGTTTTAGCATCAGCCACGACTTTTTTAATCCGATAAAACTCTCCAGGCCAAACTTGACCTGCAAAAATTGCCTGCTTTATTCCTGAATTATTTTTTATTATTTTAGAGCCATAGGTTTTCATGACATAAGGGCCTGCAAATAAAAACGGGGCCTTGTAAGGCCCCGCGTCTATTTTATTTATTTCTCCTTCTCCTGTTGTGATTTTTGCAGGAAAGAGAAACTTTTCGTTTTTAAAAACTTCTCCGCTTAAACGGTGATGATTTTTCATATATTACTTACTTTCCATCTCCCGAACAGCTTCTTTTTTTGAAAGTGATATTTTTCCAGTTCTGTCATCTATTGCTTTTACTTTTACCCAGAACTTATCGCCTTCTTTCATAACATCTTCTACTTTATTAACTCTTTCTTCTGATATTTCTGATATGTGGCATAGGCCTTCTGTTCCAGGCATAACTTCAATAAAAGCACCAAAAGCCATTATCTTAATTACTTCGCCCATGTAAAGTTTGCCAACTTCTGGATATCCAGCAACTCCCATTATGCGCGCTTCAGCCAAAGCAAGTACTTCAGCATTTGCAGCGAATACTTTTACTGAACCGTCTTGTTCTATGTCTATCTTAGCGCCAGTTTCTTCTACTATCTTCTTTATGTTCTTTCCGCCTGGGCCTATTAAATCTTTAATCTTTTCTTTGTTTATGCTGATTATTTTCATTTTTGGTGCGTATTTTGACATTTCTGTTTTTGGTTCAGCAATACATTTCAAAATCTTTTCTTCAAGTATGAAGAGTCTTGCTTTTCTTGCCTGTTCCAAAGCATCTTTCATAAGCTGCGGAGTTACACCTTTGATTTTTATGTCCATTTGTATAGCTGTGATTCCGTCTTTTGTTCCAGCTACTTTAAAGTCCATATCTCCGAAATGATCCTCAGCGCCTTGTATATCAGTTAATATCGCGAACTTCCCATCTTGTTCTATCAAGCCCATAGCAATTCCTGCTACTGGTTTTTTGATAGGTACTCCGGCATCCATAAGTGCGAGTGTCGCACCGCAAACTGAAGCCATAGATGATGAGCCGTTTGATTCAAGTATGTCGGACACTACCTGTATAGTATATGGAAATACATCTTCGTCAGGAATTACTGCCTTTAAAGCTCTTTCAGCAAGTGCTCCGTGCCCAACTTCTCTACGGCCCGGTCCGCCCATTCTTTTTACTTCGCCAACAGAAAATGGTGGGAAATTATACTGCAGTGTATATGACTTTTTTGCTTCGCCTTCTAAATCATCTAAGCTCTGTGCGTCTTGGTCAGAACCTAAGGTTACTACAACAAGTGCCTGTGTCTGTCCTCTTGTAAATAGAGCAGAACCGTGTGTTCTTGGTAATATTTTTATTTCGCATTCTATAGCGCGTATCTCATCAAACTTTCTACCATCAGGTCTTATGCGTTCTTTTGTTATTTTATCGCGTAAGGAGTTCATTTCTATTTCTTCTAAAACCATTTTTATGTCTCTTAATTTTTTGTTAAATGCCTCTTCGCCAAACTCAGCAAGCAATTTTTCTTTTGCTGTCTTTTTTACGATTTCTATTGCTTCCTGTCTTTTAAGCTTGTCGAGCTCTTTCATAGCATTGATTATGCCTGCTTCAGCTAAAGTTTTAATCTGTGCTTTTAATTCATTATTTACCACAACTAACTTAACTTCGCGTTTTTTCTTTCCTGCTTTTGCTCTAACAGTTTTTACAAAAGCTGCGATTTCTTTTACTGCAGCGTGTCCAGCAAGTATGACTTCAAGCATTTGTGCTTCTGTGAGCTCATAAGCTTCGCCTTCTATCATAGTAACTGCTGTTTCAGTTCCTGCGATTACCACATTGACATCTGACTTAGCAATTTCTTCTCTGGTTGGATTAATAATTATTACCCCATCCACTTTACCAACTCTTACTGCGCCTACAGGTCCGTCAAACGGAATATCTGATAAGTCAAGTGCTGCAGCTGAGCCAATTATAGCAAGTATGTCAGGATCGTTTACATTATCATAAGAAATAACTGAGTTGATAATCTGAACTTCATTCAAATATCCTTCTGGGAAAAGCGGACGAAGCGGCCTATCTATCAGGCGGCAAGTAAGAACTTCTTTTTCGCGGGCTTTACCTTCTCTCTTAAAAAAACCGCCAGGAATTTTTCCTGCGGAATTGAACTTTTCTCTGTATTCAACAGTTAAAGGAAAAAAGTCCTGTCCTTCTCTTGCTTCTTTGGAAGCACACACGGTTGAAATAACCATGGTCTCGCCAAGCGTTACAATCACTGCGCCGTCAGCCTGTTTTGCCATTCTGCCGGTTTCTATAGTAAGCTTTTTTCCTGCTATAACTGCTGATTCTTTTGTGTATTCTGCCATTGTTTTTTTACCTTACTTTCTTAGTTTGAGTTTATCGATCAGGGTTTTATACCTGTCATAATCCACATTTTTTAAGTAGTCAAGCAGACGCCTTCTTCTATTTACCATAGCAAGTAAGCCGTGCCTGGAACTTAGGTCCTTAACATGTTTTTTGAAATGCTCGGTGAGACTGTTAATTCTCGTGGTAAGCAAAGCGACCTGAACTTCTGGGGAACCTGAATCCTTCTCGTGCGTCTTGTAGTTACTAATTACTTCTTTTTTGTGTTCTTTAATCAAAGCCATTTCTTTCACCAATACCTTTCTCTAATGAAACTGCCGGGATTACGTCGGCTATTCTGATAATCCCAGCGCTTTTGCCCTGCGCGTGCGTTATAATGACGACAGCGTGGGAAAGCAAAGTGCTATATGCACATGGGGGAGATATTAACATAAAACAGGTGTTGTGTAAAGGAAAATAAGACAAAACTACGGGTTTTTGAGTAATTTATATCAAGTTTAGTATAATATATCATAAAGGTTACCCATTAGTTTTAATAAATGCCCATAATTAAGACCTTAAATAGACCAAATGTTGTAATCTGCAATTTACTTTGCTTATATCTTTCCAACAAGCTTTGAAGTAAATGATTTCAATCTTAGTTTCAAGATTGCATTTGTTGGGTCAATATCCTTTGGGCATACCTGCTGGCAATTAAAAATGGTATGGCATCTAAAGATACCTTCATCATTAGCTACTATTGCCAGCCTCTCACTTGTTTTGCTGTCTCTTGAGTCATTAATAAACCTTAAAGCAGCGACTAATGCATGAGGACCTAAATATTTTTCATTCATAGAAACTACTGGACACGAACCATAACACGCAGAACACAAAATACAGTCAACTAACTTGTCTATTTTTGCGCGCTGCTTTTCAGACTGCTTGAACTCTTTATCTGGGAGGACAGCTTCAGGCTGTAAGTATGGTTCTATCTTTTTATAATTGTCAAAAAATGGTTTTAAATCAACAACCAAATCTTTTAAGATTGTCATGTGAGCTAAAGGTCTGATCGTTATCAAATCAGCATTCAAAGCTGATACCTGAGTGCGACAAGCTAATCTGTACTGACCATTTATGTGCATAGCACAAGAGCCGCATATAGCAGCCCTACAAGAAGAACGAAAAGCAAGAGTGGCATCTAAATTTTCTAAAATATAATACAGACCTTCAAGTACTGTTAAACCTTTTTCATACGGAACTTTATAATCTTGAAAATGACCTTCTGTATCTTTCTCAGGATTATATCTTAAGATTCTAAATGTTTTTTCCATTAGTATTTCCTTTCCACTGGCTTATGTTTTGTTATCACTACAGGCTTGTATGTAATTATAGGTGCCTTGTCATTATAAACTGCTACTGTATGTTTCATCCAATTTTCATCATCACGATTTAAGAAATCTGTTCTGGAGTGCGAGCCACGACTTTCTTTTCTTGCCAGCGCGCCTGCCGCCACTACTACTGCAATATCTATACTTCCTTTCATTTCCAAATACCATAATAAATCATAGTTATAAATCTTCCCTGACATAACAGGTCTTGAATCCCTGTTATACCTTATGCGCAATTCTTTTACTTCATCTACGGCCTTTTGCATATTACTTTCTTCCCTAAATATTCCTACCTTTTCGTCCATTATTTCAGAAACTTGTTTTTTGATTTCATAAGGATTTGCTGTTCCGCCATTTTTAAATAAACCTTCCACATACTTAGTCTGTGCTTTTTCCGCCACTAAAACAATACGCGAATTTTTTTCTTTTTCAGACTTTGTATTCTTTGCCGCATGTTCTCCGGCGCGTCTGCCAAATACTATTGTTTCAAGAAGCGAGTTTCCACCTAATCTGTTTGCTCCATGTACTGACACACATGCTGCTTCGCCTGCAGCATAGAAATTTTTAACGCTTGTAGCTCCATCATGATTTGTATCAATTCCACCCATTGTATAGTGCATTACAGGGTGTATCGGTATTGGCTGTTTTATAGGGTCTACGCCTATAAAATCCACACAAATATCTCTTATCCCTGGAAGTCTTTCCATAATTTTCTTTTTGCCAAGATGTCGCAAGTCGAGGTAAACATATTTTCCGCCATTAATACCTCTGCCCTGATTTATTTCGGTCTGTATACAACGGGAGGTAATATCTCTCGGTGCAAGCTCCATAATTTTTTCTGAAACATAATTTTTCATAAATCTTTCGCCAGCATTATTTAATAGATAACCACCTTCTCCGCGACAACCTTCGGTCATAAGTATATATTTTCCTATTATTCCTGTTGGATGAAACTGTATGAACTCCATATCTTTAATAGCGACGCCTTCCCAATAAGGAATGGCAACTCCCAAACCAGTGGACACATGTGCGTTTGTAGTTTTGCCATATATTCTGCCTGAACCACCAGTTGCAAATATAACTGCGGAAGCGGCAAATGCCACTATCTCACCTGTCCCTAAATTAAGTGCCACTACTCCGCGCGCCTGATTATCATCCACCACAAGCTTCATTACAAAAAACTCTTCATAAAATTTTATTTTTCTTTTTACACACTGCTGATAAAGCGCATGTAACATGAAGTGACCTGTTTTATCTGTACCATAACAAGTTCTTGGAAAGGCAGCTCCCCCAAATGGCCTCTGTGCAATCTTTCCATCATCTGTACGGGAAAAAGGACATCCCCAATGTTCAAGCTCATATATCCGTGCAGGTGCTTCAAGTGTCATAACCTCGACAGCATCTTGGTCAGCCAAAAAATCACTTCCTTTTACTGTATCATAAGCGTGCTTATCTGGAGTATCGTCTGCACCATCAGGATTATTTGCAAGTGCCGCATTCACACCGCCTTGAGCTGCACCTGAGTGAGACCTTAAGGGATGTACTTTTGTTATTACTGCCACATCCTTACCGAGGTCAGAGGCTTCTATTGCCGCACGCAAACCAGCAAGGCCTGCTCCTACTATAACTATGTCATGATAAATCATTTTATATGCCCTCCAGTCGCCGAAAGCACATCAGTCAGAATCATAGTCGCTGTGTATCCCATAAATACTAACAATGCTATTGTAAAAAACCAGAAAAGCACCTTATGTGCTTTTGAAAGACCTGTTAAATCAATTATCAAAAGTCGTAGTCCATTTAGTAGGTGAAAGAAGATAACTCCTATGAGCCCAATTTCAAGTATATGAAAGAAAGGCGTCTGAACTTTTGCTAAGGCAGCATCAAAACTCACACCACCACGCACAGCAGAACCAATTACAAAAGCGTGCATGAAAAAATACAATACCAAAAGAACTCCTGTTATTCTATGTAACAACCAGGCAATCATTCCAGTGTTGAAATTTGCAAAAAACTCATCATAAAGTTTTACTAACTGATTTTTTTTACGCATTTTTATCTCCCCAGCAAAAAGCTAATGGCTGTTAAACCAAGAGCTGTAAAAGTTATACCGATAAGCCATAAAATCAAACCCACAATCTTTCTTACAGCAGGGGATGGATTATAATCCACAAAAACCGACCAGGCACCGTTTAAAGCATGAAAAACAAGCGAAGGTATAAAAACAAAATAGAATACTTTATAAAAAATAGGATTAGCCGCGAATTTTTCGCCTACGGATGCAAATGTAATAGTCCCCTTTTTAATAAAATGAAGTATCACAATGTGCGTGCCCAGAAAATACACAAGCAAAAGAGCAGTCACTCTCTGCAAAAACCAAGAAAAAACTCCTCTTGTTTTAATATGTGCTGACATTTTATAGACCTCCAAATATTTTTAAATCAATAGAAATAAATTATTATTCTTTTCAAGTTTTTTTATTGTTTTTTAGTCGCGGCTTTTTTTTCTGATATGATCGAAATATATAGAAACAAGTTCTTTATCAAAAAGAGCCCTTTTTGTTTTTACTATTTTAAGTCTGACAAACTTCAATATAGCCGCTGCTTCTTTTTCGTCTAAGCTTATGGAATATTCGCTGAATTTTTGTATCACAGCAGGAATCCCTGAATACTTTCCTATGACTATCTGTCTAACAAGACCAACTTCTTCTGGCGAGAACGCCTCGTAAGTTTTATTGTTTTTCAATATTGATTCCACATGTATTCCAGATTCGTGCATAAAAATATGACTTCCTACTATTGGTTTTGATGGATGTATATCTCTTCCTGAGGCCTTTGCCACATATTCCGAAATTGATTTGAGTTTGC
Organism: bacterium; assembly: GCA_037138355.1. Lineage (GTDB taxonomy): Bacteria > Oederibacteriota > PGYV01 > PGYV01 > Palsa-1178 > PALSA-1178. The sequence goes on along the minus strand of JBAXIL010000023.1, from coordinate 2,469 downwards.
TTATATTAACTCCAGTGCCATATCCTTTTATATATTTCAAAACCATTACCACTTCTTCTAAAGCTGCATTACCAGCCCTCTCGCCTAAACCATTCACAGTAACATTAGCAAAATCTGCGCCTGCTTCAATGCCAGCTATTATATTGGCGGTGGCCATTCCAAAATCATTATGCATATGAACTTCTACTGGCATATGAAGTGTGTTTTTTATAGTTTTAATCTTATCAAAAACCGAACTGGGAGAGAGCACTCCAACGGTATCGCAAAATCTAAATCGGTCCGCACCTGATTCTTTAGCTGCCTGCGCGAACTCAAGAAGAAATACAGCATCTGCTCTTGAGGCATCTTCAGCACTGGCACAGACATACAGGCCATTACTTTTGGCATAATCTATGGCTCTTTTTAAATTACTTAGAACCCATGCCCTATTTTTCCCAAGCTTATATTTTATATGGAGGTCCGAAGAAGGACTTGATATAGAAACAGCGCTCACGCCAGATGCAAGAGATTCATCAATATCTTTAATCTCGGCTCTGTTCCATCCCATTATTACTGCTTTTAATTTCAAATCAACAATTTCTTTTATAGCTTTCTTTTCTTCCCCGCCCATAACAGGTATTCCTGCTTCTATCTCATCTACTCCGAGCTTATCAAGCAAGCGTGCAATACCGATTTTTTCATCTATAGAAAATACAACGCCTGCTGTTTCTTCTCCGTCTCTAAGCGTTGTATCCACAACTTTTATTATACGATCCTTATTTTCTTCCCTCATCTCGTACACATTACACCTCGTATATACTTTTAATACCGCTTCTCACAGCTTCCACTGATTTAGAAAGTGCCGTTTTTTCTTCTGCCGACAATTCCACTTCTATTATTTTTTCAACTCCACCTTTACCGAGTATGACAGGCACTCCACAGTAAACATCTTTTGCACCGTACTCCCCATTTAAATACACGGCTGCTGTTAATAGCCTTTTTTCATCTTTGGCAATTGCTTCTGCCATAAGCACAGCTGAAGCTGCTGGTGCATAGAAAGCCGAACCTGTTTTTAAAAGCGACACTATTTCGCCGCCGCCTTTTCTTGTTCTATCAATTAAAGCATTTATTTTTTCATCGGATAAAAGTTCTGTAAGTGGTATTCCTGAAACTGAAGCAAATCTTTTCACAGGGACCATATCGTCACCGTGTCCACCCAGAACAAGTGCACTTACATCTTTCATTGCTACATGAAGCTCTTCTGCAATAAATGCCCTGAATCTGGTAGAGTCAAGCACTCCTGCCATACCAACAACTTTTTTATTATTAAAACCGGTTGCCTTAAACATTGCATATGCCATAACATCAAGTGGATTTGTCACTACTATAACTACCGCATTTGACGCATATTTTTTTATGCTTTTCGCAGCGTTTTCAACTATTTCTTTATTTTTTAAAAGTAAATCCATTCTATCCATGCCAGGTTTTCTTGGTAGACCTGCTGTCATAATAACTATGTCAGAACCTTCTATATCAGCATAATTATTGCTTCCTTTTGTAATAGTACTGTAATGCTCTACTGGCCCTGCCTGCAACATATCAAGCATTTTTCCCTGTGGCAAACCTTCTACTATATCAACAACCATTATTTCTTTTGCAAATCCTTTTTCTGCCAAAAATAATGCAGTAGTTGCTCCAACATTTCCAGCTCCAATTACACTTATTTTCATTTGCCTACCCCTGATAATAATTTATCTGCAAGAAGGTCTGCTACACCCTGTGGTGTATTTGCGACTTCAACTCCTGCTTCATTTAATGCCCTTATCTTTGCTTCTGCAGTTCCTGAAGTTCCTGATATGATCGCACCCGCGTGTCCCATTCTTTTTCCTGGAGGAGCTGTCCTTCCTGCGATAAATGAAACTACTGGTTTTGACATAGTCGCAATATATTTTGCAGCTTCTTCCTCTTCTGAACCACCGATTTCTCCTATCATGGCAACTGCTGTAGTGTCAGGGTCTGCTTCAAATAAAGTCAAAGCATCTATAAAATTAGTTCCAACTATAGGATCTCCGCCTATACCTATGCATGTGGACTGACCTATTCCTGCTTTTGTCATATTATGTACAACTTCATATGTTAGAGTACCACTTCTCGAGACCACTCCTACACTGCCTTTCATATGTATATCTGCTGCCATTATTCCAACTTTTGATTTGCCAGGAGAAATAAGTCCAGGACAGTTAGGTCCTATATATCTGATATTTTTAGACTTGAGATATCTATCAAGTTTTAACATTTCGTGTACAGGCACACCTTCAGTTACTATTATAATAAGTGATACCCCTGAATCCGCAGCTTCATAAACCGCATCAGCTGCAAAAATTGGGGGAACAAATATTATTGAAGTGTCAGCGCCTGTAGCTTTAACAGCTTCTGCCATACCATCATATACTTGTATACCATGTTCTGTCTGTCCACCTTTGCCTGGGG
>JBAXIL010000022.1:0-27021 GCA_037138355.1 bacterium | reverse complement strand
GTCACAGGTATAACTATATTATGAGCATGCAAATCACCGTATAAATAGCTAAAAAATGGCATTTCAGTAATTACAGGAGATGGATATATTCTGGTCGGATCCCAAATAAACTGGAACGACATAATCCCAGCAATAATGTTTTGCAAACCACTTGCATTTATCATCTTATCAAACATAAAATACAAAGTATGGAAGTTTCCAGCACAAGCAAGTAAAAAACCACCGAATATGCCGTACTTGTACTTACCAGTCATATTATATGACAATGAAAAAGCAGCTATGAAAGATAGAGCAAATAAAATAGACAAAGAAAGATTGTAAGTTATTTTCGGAGCATATCCAAGGGCTTTTGAAACTGTAGCAAGCAAAAGCTGTCCCCAGTAGTAATAATTAAGCGTAAATCCAGACATCCAAGGATCATGTGGAGGAAATTTCACATCATTATATATAGCCGATAGGTATGCCATACCCATAGGTTCCCCACCACCATTATAGCCATGCCCAACTATATTATGTACATCTGGACAAAATATTTTTATCAGTATAAATAAGAGATACGCACCAAGAAATAATGCTTCAGTAACTAAAATATATTTTTTATTTTCCGAAGCAAAACCTGTTATCTCCTTTTTGTTTTTAACTGTAAAGAAAGCAGCAGCTGCAAAAAGAACTGCAATTAATATCCATAAATTTAGCTGATAGAATTTCCAGACATTTAAAGAAACCAACATCCAGTTAATCCAGACAAATAAGAATACTCCAGCCACTTTGGCCATGCCATAACCTTTATCTTTTAAATTTTTAAATATTGTAAAATTGAGCGGCAGTACCATAAAAGCTAAAAGTTGTATTAATATATACCAAAGGAAAATAGAAAGCTGCGGTATGACTTCAACTATTTTATTTTTTAACTGCCCTATGTTCGGATTGTTCATATCTTTTCTTTTTGCTGGTGAAGAAACACTTCCTTGACCTTGGGCATTGGTTCTATATTTCGCCTCTGTTTCTGCCTTACCATTTAAAATTATTTGCTTTATTTCTTCTTGTTTAAGATGTCTAATATTTTGAAATATATAAACTCTTGGATGGTCATATAGTTGATAGCTTTCATCCGCTTTATCATCTTTTATATCAATTCCGAAAAGCGATGGATAAACAACTTTATCAAGTACCATTTTATAACCGAATACATCTGCATTTTTTATCATATTTGAATAATAATAGAAATTAATAGGATATCTCTGTGGCAAACGCTGATAAGTACCATAAGCACGTTTGTCAGCCATAATAACATAATCTGTATATGACAGACTTCTCGAAAGTTCTTCGATTTTATTTGGCGAATCAGGTTCCTGAAGTGCCCACTTTAAGTTTTCAAAATCACCTGAGCCGTGTCCGTCAACTCCTACAGGAAGATCATCTCCCCACTGCTCATTGAGGATTCTTGTTCTATGAGGAGCTTTTTCCGTTCCCTGACTCATAACTGGAATTTCTTTAATCATCCATCTCGAAGCCTGAATCCAGGTGTGCGAGTTTGTGTAAACATTCATAAAAGCCAAACCATAAAATATTGCCGAAAGAGTTGTTAAAGCAATAAGAAGACCTGCTATTTTTTTATTTTTTGTCCAAGCATAAAAATCAAATAATAACTTGGCTGCTAATAAAGCAAGAAATGGAGTAAAAGGAATCATATATCTATTAAATTTTGCAAAAGAGGTTCCTACTATTAAGAAATACGGCAATACGCCTGCCAATATAACTGCAATTTCTTTGCCAGGTATTTTTCCTTTTGTTAAATTTTTAAAAAAAGCTGCTATATAAAAGAAGAAAGCAAATAAAGCAACTGCTCCGTATGGCCCCATAGTATACTTAACAAGATTTTCCATATAAAACAAATAAGGCGTTGTATTTAAATATTGCCTATTAAAAGGCACATCTGCCTCACCTGTAATAAGTATTCTTTTCTGATTATTCTGGTCGTCTATAAATTGTTGCATACTTAAAAAGGCATGTGGCATACATATAAAAAATACCACTACAGCTGTGAGTCCAGCCCAAATAAGATTTATCCATGACTCAATCTTTTTTTGTTTATCGGCTCTTGTTTTTCCAGGCATAGAAAAGAACCTAAATAATTGAGCCACAAGTATGGCTGCAGCAAAAGGTAAAGCTGCTGATTTTGAAGCAATTGCCATTCCGTAAAAAGCGCCTGCCAAAATATAATTAACTAAAGTACCTTTTTTATAAATTCGTAGTGCAAAATACATCATACCTACAGAAAAGAAAGTCGCAAATGTATCAACAGTAAAAAAGTGAGAGGCATGCAAATGCAGAGCAGTAAAAGCGAGCAGCGCAGAAGCAAATAAAGCCACGGAAGGAGTAAAAACCAAAAGACAAATTAAAAAGATAAAAACTATTGTCCCGGTATCCACTAATCCTGATATAGCTCTCGCCCCACCAATTAATGCTTTATTCATATCCATATTAGGAATCATTGTACGCACTACTCTGACTACATCATTGTAAGTTGCAAGAATATACAAAGGAAGAGAACCATACTGAAGTCCTATTGGTTTATCGCCCCAGTATTTTATACTTGGGACAGCGCTTCCAACTATCCAGCGTTCATCAGGATGAAACTGCCTCTCGTTATACCAGTCAGGCTGATACAAACGCATGACAAGTGCGGATAAAAGTATTATAGAAAATAATATCCATACTCCTGTCATTTTATTTTTTGTTTTAATTCCCTTTTTTGCTTTTACTGGTTTTTTCCCCATGATAGCTCCTTCGTTTTTAAGTCAATCATTGAAAGACAGCTATTTTTCTAATGCCGCCGCAACAGTGATAAACTTATATTTAATTCTAAACTTTTATTTCTTTGCTCTTTCATATTGCAGAGTTATTGTTGTGGCATCTACAACTTCTGCTGGCCCAAAATACTGTATAGGACCTGGAAATAAATACATATCATTTAAAGCAAGTTTATCCCTCATAGCAACGAGTGCTTTGAAAGGTTTACCATCAAGTTCCACAAGTGCTTTTTGTATTACTGCCTTGTCCTGTCCATGGCGTCTTTCTATATTCATCATCATAGTCAAAGGCACTCCGCCAGATAACCATAGTGCTGGAGCTTTTGTTAAGTTTCTAAGCGATGACATATAACCTGTTAAGCCATTGACTATTAACAAAACAGCATTATAGCCCAAGCCATAACAGTAATTGGTATCAAAATTTGTAGGAAAACCGCAGCGGCCTTCATAGCCAAAGAAATGTGTAATTGCAGCAAACTTGCCTTTATAGATACCATCTTTTTTCATATTCTTTAATTGTTTTTCAAGCATTTCTACCAACAACTTTTCTGTTTCTATCTGTGATACCATTACATTACCATGTGGGTCACGGTCTAAAATAAGTTGGGTTTCAATTCCATCTGGTAAGGATTTCATAAGGTGTGATAATCTTGGTTCTAAAACTTTATATACGAACTCTTTCTTTTCTTTCATTGTGTCAAGATGCTTTAGCTCTTCTTCGTACTTTGCCAAAAGGTCGTTTAAGTTTTTAATGAGTTCCTTAATTTCCGGAATAAACTCAATCAAACCTTCTGGGACAAGTATAACTCCAAAGTTTTTTCCAGCTTCAGCTCTTTTAACTACTACCTTTGCGATTGAATCCACTACTTGCGCCAAGGTCATTTTCTTTTCTAAAATTTCTTCTCCAATTAAAATTATATTTGGTTGTGTCTGGAATCCGACTTCAAGAGTTATGTGAGAAGCACTCCTACCCATTAAACGAATAAAATGCCAATACTTGGTAGCAGAGTTTACATCTCTACATATATTACCCACCAATTCAGAATAAATTTTTGTAGCAGTGTCAAAACCAAAAGAGGTTTCTATCATATTATTTTTCAAGTCACCGTCTATTGTCTTTGGCACGCCTATGACCTGTATTGTAGTATTTTCTTTGGCAAAATATTCTGCGAGTAGCGCAGCATTTGTATTTGAATCGTCTCCTCCAACAACTACAAGAGCATCAAACTTATTTTTTAGCATAGTTTCTTTGGATTTCCAAAACTGCTCAGGCGTTTCTATTTTTGTCCTACCTGACTTTATAATATCAAAACCACCAGTGTTTCTGTAATCTGCCATGAGTGTAGAAGTTATTTCCTTAAATTTGCTATCTATAATTCCCGACGGCCCACCTAAAAACCCAAATAATTTATTTTTAGGATTTGCTTTTTTTAGTCCATCTAAAAGCCCTGCTATCACATTATGTCCACCAGCTGCTTGTCCTCCAGATAATACCACTGCTACTCTGATGGACTTCTTATTATAGGAAGAGTTTTTACCTTTTTCAAATGTTACTACTGGTTTACCGAAATTTAAAGGAAACATTTTTTTTAGTTTATCAGGCGAGGATATAGAAGAAGAAGCGGCTCCTGCCTTTGGTTTTATTGATGAAAACGGTGATTTAAGAATTGTCGATAATACTGGTTTATACTTGAGTCTAAGCACCTGTAATTCTGATAAGGTCTTCATTAATCCTCCTGAAAATGTACGGTTTTAGTCAGGGCAGTCATATATAACCCTGAAATACAAATAATTATTTATTATACGGAAAATGAGCAAAATTTCAAGCAGTTTTAAACACTTGAGCGCTTTTAAGGTAATAAAAAGAAGGTTATTAATTAGGCGTATCTTTCGTAATAATATCAAGGAATTATTGTTATTCTTTAACAATTCACTAATATATTTAGGAGGCTATTACTATTTAATGTCGAGCCTTAGCTCATTTTCGCCTTTAAAATCAGCGCTTTTCCCATGCCGTTCAGGGAGCAAACCTATACGCATTGTATTTACTTTTTTCCAATCTACAAAATTCACAATATCAATATCCTTTATCACAGTTCCAATTTTGAGCGTATCAAATCTAACCAGTCCTTGTGCCAAATAGTGATCCCCATCTTTTATCCGAACTTTTGTATTAATAAAATTCACATTTACCAACCAATTATTATTCACTGACCCTACCTTTTTCCAGTAATATACAAATTCTATTTTATTGCCTTTGAGCCTACGATAATCAAAACCTAATAGCTTTATACCATTGACAAACTCCACATCCATTTTTATCGCTGGAGTGATATCTCGTTCCGCCACCACATACTGCTCTTTAAGTTTTGAATTTTTTTCGATTTCATAAACATAATATTTGGGCTCTCCATTGTAGTAAGTAATGTTTTTCAATACTGGCCTGTGCTCATAGTAAATACCACTAATCATTTTTATTTCTTTGTCAATAAGTTCCGCCCCATTTTTTGCCGTAATAATATATATAGGCCTGCCCTCATTGTGAACAATAAAATTTTTATCTATTTCTTTTTCGGCTTCTATTCCAGAAATTTGGTTTGAGTAGTTTGCAAAGTCATTGAAATAATATAGAGCCACCCAAGTATTTAAGCCCATGCTTAGAACTACCGCATTTTGCCTGTCAGGAATACTTTTTATTGCTGCCTCCAAACCATCATTTACACTGTAAAAAGCTGCTATGTCCATTTTTTTATTAAAAGGAAGAAGTGCTACAATAAAAATAATGCCTGCAGTAATCAAGCCAGCTACTTTGTTTATAGAACTTAACAGTTCATATATATATACTACTGTTCTGGCAAGAAGTAGCGCAATAAATGGTACAATCACCACAAGATATCTTTCAAAAATTGGGACATGCCTAAAGGTCATAAATAATAGCGTTAAATAAAATAATACTACTGTCAGCAATATGATTAAATCTATCTTCTTCTTACTATTATTCACTATCATCAATATCAGTCCGCCAATCAAGGCAACAATCAATTTTGCCGCTCCCATTAAATCAAACTGATAATTTTTTATAATATCAAACCCAGCCCTAAAAGAATTCATATCCAGCGTTCCTTTATATGGGATAGGACTATTAGCAAAAAAAAGTTTGAAAGCATTCAATTCTACAAGACCTGCCCATAGAAAAATAATCAGACATGTCAATCCTAATCCTTGACTAAAAGCTTTTAAATCTCTTTTTATATCCAACGACATAATAAAAATGCCTATAACAAAAGGCAGAGAAAAATATAGGCCTGTGAGCTTAGCCATAGCAGAAACTCCAATAAAAATTCCGCTCCAATAATATTTTTTTTCTACAAGCATCAACAGTGACAAAATAACAAAAAATGTCATTGCCTGGTCCGTAAAAGCCGTCGGTCCATAAATAACATAATATTTTGTCAGTGCAATTGCAAGGACTCCCAAAACTCCAGTTTTCTTATCATAAAGTTTTTCAGCAGCTCTGTAAAAAACAAAAAATCCTCCTATAGTAAAAAGTAAGCTCGGGATTTTTACAATCGTCTCTGAACTTCCAAATAACTTTATAAAAAAAGCCATAATATATGAAAGTAATGGAAACTTATCGGTAATTGTATGGTGTAAAAACAAATCAGAACCATCGGCAATCTTAAGAGCCCAACTAACATAAAGAGCCTCATCCATATGCATTCTATGAGCACCCAATACAGAAAGCTGATATAGTCCCGACATGATTACAATGAAATAAAAAATTAAATCCAGTATCCTGTCCTTGCTAAAAATATTTTTTTTCACAAAACTCACCTTCTGTATTTATTATCTGGTTTATGAATAAACTCATTATTTAAATATATAATAGCCTCTGTTTTACCTTACCGGTTTTCTCATAAAAACCCTTATTATTATGCCAATTATCTTGACTATTCCCTGTATGTTCCAGCGCCAGTCAAGCAGTTTTATCTGTCTTAATAAATACCATGGTCGCAATAATATTGAAGAATATGCTTTTGCTCTTAAGTCGATTAGCTCTTTTGCAGTAAGACTTTCAGTGCGTATTACAGGTTCTCCCGATAACGGAAAATACTTTGACCAATCTTTTGTAAGAAGACAATTATTTTTTTCATAATATTCATATATATCAGTATTAGGAAAAGGCGTAGCAAAACAAAACTGCGTATAAAAAGGATCTATCTCTTTTATAAAATCTACAGTTTCTTTTACCGTTTCTTTGGTTTCTCCAGGCAAACCTATGATAGCAAGTCCATAAAACATGATGCCAAGCTCGTGACACCACTTTGCCGCCTGTCTTATCTCGTCTAAAGTTACACCTTTTTTTGTCGCACTAAGTATTTTTTCAGAACCAGTTTCTATTCCTATAGCGATTTCTTTCATTCCTGCTTTTTTCATGACTTTCAACATTTCATAAGTTATCAAATTTGCTCTGGTACAACACACCCATTTTAAAGTATCTAATTTTTCTTCTATCATTTTTTGTGCGAGTTCTTCTACTCTTCCCTTTTTGATAGATATAGTGTCGTCAAAAAACAAAAAAGATTTTATTTTTAATTTATCTTTTAAATATTTAAGCTCTGCTATTACCGACTCCACACTTCTTTCCCTACACTTCGTCTTACCAAAAGAACAGAAAGTACACATAAAAGGACAACCACGAGTTGTCTGAACAAGTACAAACGGAGAGTTCATTACCCCAGTATGGTATGGTTTTAAAGAAGACAAAAGATGATATGCCGGATAAGGCAAACTGTCTATGTCGCTGATTTCTTTTGCTGGCAGTGTGGTAACGATTTTATTTTTATTATAAAAAGAAATACCAGGAACATTAATTAGGAAGTCCATATTATTTTTAGCTTCGTCACTCTCTGGCGAGAGAACTAATGATTTTTTATTTTCAGCTAATTTAATCTTATTTTTTAAAATTTCTTGTGCGAGCTTTCCAATTACTGCTTCAGGTTCTGAATTAATAAATAAATCCACATTTTCATTTTTACACATTTCATCTCTTAAAGAAGGGACATCGGCTATTATTTTACTACGCAAGGCAGTTATAGCCCCAAAAGTTTTGGCAAGAGTTAATACCTTTAAATCCTCTTTTTGTGTATCAAAACCACATCGTGTATAAACAAAGTCAGGAAGAAACTTTTCCATGACATTACGAACCTGATTTAAGGACAGATCAAAGCCATTAGCATCAAGCACTTTAATTTCATAATTAGTGTTTTTTTCCAAAATAGCGGCAGTGTATAAAATAGAAAGCGGTGGATAAACAGAACCTATATCTTTATGTTCAAAGCGTTCTTCCCTGACAACAGGAAAACCGTCTACTCTTGGTGGATTTATGAGTAATATTTTAAGTTTCATGTATTAAATTATAACACATAATATAGGATATAATAAAGTCTTGAAAATAATATGCCCGAGTCACCTATCTACTATCTAATCTCTGAATGTTTTGACTTTCTACTATCTACTCTCTGAATGTTTTGACTTAAAAAAAAGCTCCGACGGTTTCCCATCGGAGCTTTTAAGGCTATGTGTGGCTAAATTAGCCCTTCTGTACGTTAGAAGCTTGTGGCCCTTTTGCGCCTTCAACTACGTCAAAAGTAACTTCTTCGCCTTCTTTTAAAGTTTTGAAGCCTTCCATTTTGATCGCGTCAAAGTGTACAAATACATCTTTTCCGCCTTCCTGTTCGATGAAGCCGTAACCTTTCTTGTCATTAAACCATTTTACTTTTCCTTTTGCCATGAATCTGGAACCTCCTGCGTATTAAAATCATGCGGCACTTCTTCCGCATTTGTGAATGACATTTAACCACATTTCAGCTATTTGTCAAGTCTTTATTTTAAGATATATTAAGCTATCAATGAGGCTTGCCTTTTGGCTCACCACAGGTATTTTAACGGGTCTTGCAATTTTTCATTCTTAAATATAGCAAAATGCAGGTGTGGTCCTGTTGTTCTACCTGTATTTCCTGTCTTTGCTATCAACTTTCCTGCAAAAACAGTCTGCCCATTTTTAACAAATATCTTACTCAAATGCCCATAAACAGTCATATATCCATCTTTATGCACTATTTTTATGCAATTTCCGAGATTTCCACCCCATCCAGCATACATCACTTTCCCATCCGCCGCCGCCCCCACCCAACTACCCATTTTGGCTTTTATATCGACTCCCTGATGAATTGATTTTTGACCTGTTACTGGGTGAATTCTAACTCCCATTAAAGAAGTATAACGACCAGATAAAGGCGAACGAAACATATTCCGTTCAGCATAGAGACGTTTTAGATTATCGCTTATATAAACAGGTTTAGTATCGGGCACAAAAATCAAATCACCCTTGAACGCAATACCAAAAAACAAGTTATTATTAGTCTTAATTTCCTCAACATTCACTTTGTAGAGTTCCGCAAGTTTTTTTGGAGTTTCTCCGACCGAAATGACTTCATGTATAATCCCTTTTTTTGAAAGAATAACAAGTTGCTTGTTTAAAAACGCTTTTAAGTTTTCTAATTCAGGATTTGCTCCTATTATAGTATCAATATTTATTTTGTTTTGCTTGGCGATTCCCCAGTAATTCTCTCTTTTTTTAACTTTATAAAGGCTTATAGTTACATTTTTACCTTTAAATTTCTTTTCCAAATAAGCAAAAGCCAGTCCTTTGTCATATTTTGAAAGCCCCACATAAGAGTTTTTATCTATGGTTACTGTACCAACAACATTGACTTTAATTGTTGCTTCAGGAGTTTCCACTTTCACAGGAACACAGCTTTCCATATTCTTTTTATATAAAAGTATGCCTACAACTATTAGGATTATAGTAAGTACCACAATGCCAGCAATTATCGCAACTCTTTTTACAGGAATAGTTTTAAAATATTCCATAAGCTTTATTTTAATTTCTTCTATTTTCTCTAACATTTTGTTTCCTCCGTAAGTTGACAATATATACGATAACCATTTTTTAATCAATAACAAACATTCACCTTGCAAAGTATCCACCCTTTTTAAGCGATTGCCTAAACTCTTTATCTCACAAAATGCTTTTATTATTGACTTAAATATCTACTTCTTATATAATCGTTTTGCCATATTGTTTACTGTTTTAGTAGCAAATGGCTGTGCTTTCTTTATTATATGTAAAATATGCTACATTGCTCAAACAAATAAACTTAAATACTACCTTATGGAGGTGTCCTATGTCCTTGAATTACAACAAGAAGACAAACCTTTTTGAAGAAGAATTTTATCATTATGAACTACAAGATGTAAAAGAACCTCAGCTCTACAGGGATATGTTTCCTTACGATGAAGTTCCGCGCATAATTTTTAATCAGCGTATTGTTCCTATGAATGTGGCTGAACACATTTGGATAACAGATACTACATTTCGTGACGGGCAGCAATCGCTTCCGCCTTTTAAAGTAGAACACATTGTGAAACTTTTCGACTTAATGCACAAACTTGATGGCGGTACTGGTTTAATTAGACAGACAGAATTTTTTCTTTACACAAAAAGAGATCGTGAAGCTTTAGAAAAATGTTTATCTCGCGGTTATGATTATCCTCAAGTGACTGGTTGGATTAGAGCTGTCGAATCAGATTTTAAGTTAGTAAAAGAAATGGGTTTGAAAGAGACAGGAATTCTCACTTCAGTTTCTGACTACCACATATTTTTAAAATTAAAATGGACCCGCAAGCAGGCCTTAGAAAATTATTTGAAAATAGTTCGCGCTGCCTTAGATAACGGTATCATACCTCGTTGCCATTTCGAAGATATTACCCGCGCTGACATATATGGATTTGTAATTCCTTTTGCGCGCGAACTTATGAAATTATCCAAAGAATATAATATGCCAGTCAAAATAAGAGCCTGCGATACTATGGGTTATGGTATATCTATCGCTGGATCGGCTTTACCGAGAAATACTCATGGAATTATGTATGGACTTAACAAACATGCTGAAGTTCCTTCAGAGTGGCTTGAGTGGCACGGACACAATGACTTTTATCGTGGCTTGACAAATGCCTCACATGCCTGGCTTTACGGTGGGTCCGTAGCAAATGGTGCCTGGCTTGGTATTGGGGAAAGAACTGGTAATACTCCAATTGAAGCGCTCATAATGGAATATCTTTCCTTTAGAGGAAGACAGGGTGTTGAAAAAATGGACACCACAGTAATAACAGAAATAGCAGATTATATGCATCATGAAATGAATATTGAAATTGCGACCAACAGACCTTTCGTGGGAAAAAACTTTAACTTAACAAAAGCAGGAATTCACGCTGATGGTATTTCAAAAAGCGAAGAAATATATAATATATTTGATACTGACAAAATTTTAAACAGACCACCTATGGTTTCAATAACTGACAAGTCAGGAACAGCAGGCATAGCATACTGGATAAATAATTATTTCAAAGTAGCATTAGCTGACAAAGTTTCAAAAGACACTGCAAGTGTATTACTTATTAAAACAGCTGTGGACAAAGCCTATGAAGGCGAACGCACTATAGGTATATCAGACCAAGAAATGATTGATCTTACACAATTGCATTTACCTGACTTATATTCAAAATATTCTAAAAATGTGGAGTGAAAAAAATGCCTGAGAAAATAACATTAAATGAAAAGAACGAACTTGTAGTCCCTGACAATCCTTTTGTTGCTTTCATTGAAGGCGACGGAATAGGACCAGATATTTGGAAAGCCACACGAACGGTAGTTGATAATGCAGTTGAGAAAGCATATAAAGGTTCACGCAAAATAGAATGGAAAGAAATATATGCTGGAGAAAAAGCAAACCAGAAGTTTGGTACTTACCTTCCAGAAGAAACAATAGAAGCTGTCAAAGAATATGTTGTTTCTATAAAAGGTCCGCTTACTACTCCTATAGGTGGAGGTATCAGATCTTTAAATGTAACACTCAGACAAAAACTTGACCTTTTTGCCTGCGTTAGACCAGTCAGATATTTTATTAATGTTCCCTCCCCTGTCAAACATCCTGAGAAATTAAATATAATTATTTTTAGAGAAAATACAGAAGATGTCTATGCTGGAATAGAATGGGAAGCTGGCTCAGTAGAAGCAAAAAAAGTTATTTCTTTTATCAACGACAATTTTAATAAATCAATACTTTCCGAGAGTGGAATAGGCATAAAACCTATGAGTGAGTTTGGTTCACGCAGACTTATGAGAATGGCTCTTCAATACGCAATAAAAAATAATAAGAAATCCATCACCATAGTACATAAAGGAAACATAATGAAATATACGGAAGGTGCTTTTTCCAAATGGTGTTATAAAGAAGCAGAAGAAAATTTTAGCAATGCCATAATAAAAGAAGCCGATGTAAAACCTGGAATATCAACAAATGGTAAAATAATAATAAAAGATAGGATTGCCGATGCTATGTTTCAGCAGGTTTTGCTAAGACCAGATGAATACGAAGTGTTGGTAACACCAAATCTTAATGGAGATTATTTATCAGATGCCGCAGCAGCACAAGTAGGCGGTTTAGGAATAGCACCTGGTGCAAACATAGGCAAATATGCTATGTTCGAAGCGACTCACGGCACTGCTCCAAAATATACCAACTTAGATAAAATCAATCCAGGTTCTTTAATACTCTCAGCTGTTATGATGTTAGAACATATGGGTTGGGTAGAAGCCGCAAAATTAATAATCAGTGGTTTAGAAAAAACATTTACACAGAAATTTGTAACTTACGATATGGCAAGACAGATGGAAGGCGCTACAGAAGTTAAGTGCTCGGAATTTGCAGGAAAAATTGTAGAGAATATGTAAACAAAGTCTCAGTAGTCTCAGAAGTAAAAAGGACAAGTCATTGAGACCGTTGAGACCGTTTAGATCATTAAGATTATTGAGACCATTGAGACCACTTCAAATTATTATATAAGGAGTTAAAGAAATGAAAACTAAAATCGGAATCATCGGTGCTGGTAATGTCGGTGCCACTACTGCACACATAGCCCTAATGAAAGACTTGGGCGACATATACCTACTTGATATCGCAGCAGATATGGCTCGTGGTAAAGCAATTGATTTAAATCAATCAAAATTTTTATTAGATTCCGACGCTAAAATTGATGGCGGAGACGACTATAATAAAATAAACGAGTGCGATATCATTGTCATTACCGCTGGGCTGGCAAGAAAACCAGGAATGACAAGAGATGACCTTCTTTTCAAGAATTTTGAAATCATAAAAGATATTTCATTAAAAATAAAAAAATCACAAAAAAGCCCTATTGTAATCGTTGTTTCCAATCCTTTAGATGTCATGGCTTATACAGTTTGGAAAGTAACCGGTTTCCCAAGAAATAGAGTTTTAGGAATGGCTGGCATTTTAGACACTTACAGATTTTATCATTTTCTACAAAACAAGTTTGAGGTTCCAAGCAGATATGTGGAATCAATGATTTTAGGTTCTCATGGTGACACAATGGTACCTTTAGTTTCACACACCAAAGTAGCAGGCAAAGATTTAGCCTCACGAATTTCCGAAAAAGAAATAAATGTATTAACTGACAGTGCCCGCAATGGTGGTGCTGAAATAGTAACCCTTTTAAAAACTGGAAGTGCTTACTACGCGCCTGCTGCTTCAGTAATAAGAATGATTGAAAGCATACTCGCTGGCAGAAAAGGTACCCTTCCATGTTCCATACTTGCCGAAGGTGAATATGGATATAAAGATTTGTTTTTAGGACTCCCTGTTACTTTAGGCCATACTGGTTTACAGAAGATAATAGAAATGACAATGACTGAGTCCGAGAAGAAACAATTAGATAAGTCTGCTGCTGCCATTAAAGAACAAATTGATAAAATAAAAGACAAGATATAACAATTTTTATTCTGATGGAAATACAGGAGTATCAATGAGACCTATTAAGTGCCAAAAAATTACAGACATTGTTGAGAGACTGGTAATTGATGCTAATCATTATCTTCCTTATGATGTATTTACCTGTTTAAAAGAAGCGGCTGACGCAGAAGGCACAAAAAAAGCTAAAACAATCATTTATAAAATACTTGAAAATCACAAGATAGCAAAAAAAGGAACCTATCCATTGTGTCAGGACACTGGCATAGTAGTAGTTTTCCTTGAAGTCGGTAATGAGATTTCCACAGATGGAGACATATACAAAGCAATTAACAAAGGAGTCGAAGCAGGTTATGCAAAAGGTTTTTTAAGAAAATCCGTAGCCGACCCTTTAACCCGTGAAAATACTGGCACAAACACTCCTGCCATAATACACACAAAGCTTGTAAAAGGTCCGCATATTAAAATATCACTTATGACCAAAGGCGCTGGGGCAGAAAATAAATCAGCCCTTAAAATGTTAAACCCTTCAGATGGAATCGAGGGAATAAAAAGTTTTGTAATAGATACAGTTAGAAAAGCAGGTGCCTCTGCTTGTCCTCCTTTTATTATAGGAGTAGGAATTGGCGGAAATATGGAAACCTGTGCCTTCCTTGCTAAAAAAGCCTTAATGCGCGAACTTGATGATTTTAATAAAAGTGATAAGAACGCAGCCAAGCTTGAACATGAACTGTATACGGAAATAAACCAATTAAACATAGGACCACTTGGTTTTGGTGGAAACACAACTGCCTTGGCAGTAAAAATAGAAACAAAACCATGCCACATAGCGAGTCTGCCAGTTGCAGTTAATATACAATGTCATTCATCAAGACATAAAACTTTTACAATATAAACGCAGAGAAAGACAGACAAGGACAGTTTAGAGTTTTAAGTTTGGAGTAATAACAAATCAAACTCCAGACTGCTTTTAACTTAAAACTGTCGTTAACTGAAGTTATCTGATTTTAAAGGAGTTTTTTAATGAAACGTATAACAGCACCATTAGACGCAGAGACCATAGCTGATTTGGAAGTCGGAGATGAAGTTCTTATCTCAGGCACAGTATATACCATGCGTGATGCTGCGCATGCCAAAGTAGTTGAAATAATAAAAAATAAAGGTACTCTCCCGTTTGATATGCACAATCAGGTAATTTACTACTGTGGGCCTACTCCTGCCAAAGAAGGAAATATTATAGGTTCCTGTGGCCCGACTACTTCATCAAGAATGGATATATTTACTCCTACTTTACTTGCCAAAGGATTAAAAGGAATGATAGGAAAAGGTGAACGATCTGTAACAGTAAAAGATGCAATTGAAAAACATAAAGCAGTTTATTTTTCCGCTATGGGTGGACTTGGTGCCGAATATGCAAGGACAGTAAAGAAATCAGAAGTTATCGCCTTCCCTGAATTAGGACCAGAAGCCATATACAAGTTAGAAATAGAAGATTTTTTTGCAGTGGTAATCAATGATTCAAAAGGAAATGATTATTTTATTATAAATCAATACCATTAAAACCGTTTTAAAACTTTCTATTACAAAAAACGCCAATTCACTATTATTTTTTAACTATTCCCACCATAAGCATTTTTAAAACCATTTCAACTTTTTTCTCAACATCTTCTGGTTTTTCAAGCGCCAGCTGATATTCCAAACCTTTTATTATTTGAACAATAACAAAAGCCGTAAATTTTTTATCTTCTACTTGAAATGTATTATTTTCTACTCCATCATTTATAAACTTTCTTATATTTTCTGTTTCAAAATCCTGATATTTCTCATATGCTTTTCTTATATACCCATAATAATCTATATAATCTTTTTTAAACATTTGATAAAATCCTGAGAACCGCGACATAAGTTTCATTCGTCCCATTATATATGCTGCTAACTTTTTATCAGGTGTGTTTTCTGCCTCTACAATTTTTTCAAGTTCTATTTTTATTTCTGCCATGTCCTGCTCAATTATCAGACAATACACCTGTTCCTTTGATTCAAAATAATGATATATGGTGCCTTTTCCTATGTGCGCTTCCTTCGCCACATCATCCATAGTAGTATCAGTCAATCCGTTTTTTGCAAAAAGTTTTTTCGCGGTTCTAATAATAAGATTTTTTGTTTCTTTCATAAAACTCCTTTGTTTATAGAATGGCATCCGACTGTTTTACTATAATAGTCGGTTTTCGAATTGAAGTCAATAGTGTTCTACTTTTTAATGAAAATAGTGTATGTCCTTTGCTCGTTTAAATACCTTTTAATATTGGTGTTATTTGCTTCATATGGTTTTAAAACCATAATTCTTTTTTATATTACCACTTGACAAGTAGTATTAATTATTGTATTTTAGTAAAAGAGGATCATAATAATTGCTGACAAAATAATTAACACAAACAAATCAAAAAAATAAGCTATTAAATATATATAAAAGGAGATCAAAATGAAAAAATCAGCTTTACTATTTATTATTGTCCTTATCATTTTTGCATTTGCTTCATGTAAGAATTCGCCTACTACGGCAGATACAACTCCCACAGGTACAGCAACAAATACTGCTGTAATTCCTGGAGGTACCGTAACAGTTGCTCCAACTTCTACTCCAAATCCTTCAGGTAATCTTTCAGGAAACCTTACCCTACCTGCTGCAGCCTCTGGAAAAATATTTCAAGTTATTGTTTTTTCAAGCATTTCAGATTTAATCAGTGGAGGGACTACTTATAATTTTTCAGGCGTATGCGGAGCAAGCACAACCGTAGCTTATGGCCCTATCGCAGTCCCAACTGGAACTTATTTTGTCATAGGAGTTGTAGATAACGACAATTCAGGTCAAGCCCCAACAGCCGGTGATTATATTGGTGTGCATGGCTCAACTTATCCAACTTGGCCTGGCGCTGCAAATGTAATCATTGCAGATACCACTCCAGTTACTGCCAACATAACTTTAGCTACAGCAAATAAAAACTTAAGCGGTACTCTCACTCTTCCATCTGCAGTAGCAGGAAGAACATATGTTGTAATATTGGACTCTGATACTAATGGTGGTAATGGTTATGTCACAGCGGAATTTGGTGTATGTGGAGTAAGTACGAGTGTGAGTTATAGTATGCTCAGTCCACTTCCAGGAACTTACTATTTATATGCAATTGTAGATATTACAGGATTTCTCACAGGTGGAGGAGGACCTATAAACGGTGATTATTATGGGGCTTACGGAGGAGAACCAGCAGTTTCTTTCGTTGCTAATCCGTCAATTAATGACACAAAAAATATTACTTTGAGCATTATAGGCGGAACCCCAGTCTCAACTTCTACTCCAATACCTACATCAACACATACAGCAACAATGACACATTCATCAACAGCTACTCAATCACCTACTAACACAATTGAAGCGACTTCAACTCCAAACCCTTCAGGAAATCTTTCAGGAACTCTTACCCTTCCTGCAGCAGCAGTTGGTAAATCATTTGGCGTCACAGTCGTTTCAGATTTATCTTCTATTGGCAGCGGCACAACTTATGATTATAAAGGCATCTGCGGAGCTGGAACCTCCATTTCTTACGGGCCTATGGCAGTTCCGACAGGAACATATTATATTGTAGCGTATGTTGACAAAGACGACTCTGGTGGTGCTCCAAATGCCGGAGATAATGTTGGGGTGCATGGTACAACTTATCCAACATGGCCAGGCGCTGCAAATGTAATCATAGCAGATTCCACCCCAGTTACTAAAAATGTGACTTTAGTAGCGGCAACAAACAATCTTAGCGGAACTCTCACGCTTCCAGCCGCAGCATTTGGAAAAGTATATGCTGTCATTTTAGACACTGATACTGATGGTGGCAATGGTTATTTATCAGCGACAATGGGTGCATGTGGATTAAGCACAAGCGTAACTTACAATATGTTATGCCCAATACCTGGATATTATCACTTATATGCAGTTGTGGACAATACAGGATTTATGAATGGTGGTGGCGGTGGACCAACAACAGGTGATTATTTTGGATTTTATATAGATGCTTCAACCACTTTCCTTGTCAATCCTGCAATTAATGATACAAAAAATATTACGCTAAATGTAATACCTTAGATAACACTTAATAAATAAATTAAATTGAGACAGTTAACCGGGAGCGAATTTTTCGCTCCCGGTTTTTTTAATATATTTTATAAATCATAAAAAAACCTGTTTACAAATACTCTCTATTATAATAATATTACTAATGCACTTTTGTCCTGCAAGTAACTGATTCTTATAAAACCCAAGGAGAACGAAATGAAAGGTACACTCACGGAAAAGATTCTAAAAAAACATTTAGAAGCCGGAAAGCTTGAACCAGGCACTGAAATATCAATTAAAATTGACCAGACCTTAACACAAGATGCCACTGGTACTATGGCTTATCTGGAGTTTATTAACTTCAACCTTCCTAAAATATCCACAAAGCTTTCTGTCAGCTATGTGGACCACAATACCCTGCAAACAGGTTTTGAAAATGCCGATGATCATATTTTTTTACAAACCACTGCCGAAAAATTTGGCCTTTACTTTTCAAAGCCAGGCAATGGTATATGCCATCAAGTTCATTCTGAAAGATTTGCCAAGCCAGGAGATACCTTAATAGGTTCTGATAGCCATACTCCTACTGCCGGAGGCGTGGGAATGATTGCCATAGGCGTAGGTGGACTTGAAGTAGCTTCTGCTATGGCTGGTTATCCATATTCACTTACCTGTCCTGAAGTAATAGGTATTAAATTGAAAGGCAAGCTTCCTGCTTGGTCCTCAGCAAAAGATATTATATTAACTGTTTTAAAAAAATATACTGTAACAGGCGGAATTAACAGAGTGTTTGAATATTTTGGTGATGGAGTAAAAACTTTATCAGTCCCTGAACGCGCCACAATTACAAACATGGGTGCAGAGCTCGGAGCCACAACTTCCATATTCCCTTCTGACATTAATACACAAAAGTTTTTAAAAGCATTTGGCAGAGCAAAAGACTACAAGGCATTTGCTGCAGATGCAAAAGCACAATATAAAGAAATTTTTGAAATCAATCTTGCCAAAGTCGAGCCTATGGTAGCTTTGCCACACTCTCCTGATGCCGTCAAAGAAGTCAAAGAAATAAAAGGACAAAAAGTAAACCAAGTAATTATAGGAAGCTGCACCAACTCTTCCTATAAAGACCTAATGATTGCAGCGCTTGCACTTAAAGGGAAAAAAGTTCATAAAGATGTTTCTTTTATAGTAGCACCTGGCTCAAAGACAATACTGAATGCCTTAATACAAAACGGTGCACTTTCATACTTTTTAGAAGCAGGTGCAAGAATAGTTGAATCGGCCTGTGGACCTTGCATAGGAATGGGACATGCTCCATCTTCTGGTGCTGTTTCAGTCAGAACTTTTAATAGAAATTTTAAAGGCCGCTCTGGCACAGCAGACGCTTCCATATTTTTATCAAGTGTTGAAACTGCTGTAGCTGCAGCTATATTTGGAGAAATTACCGAACCAAAGAAACTCGGCAAATATCCAGTCTTTACCGCACTTAATAAGTTTCCAGTAGATGATGCACTTCTTTTAGAACCACTATCACCTGCTCAATCAAAAAATGTTAATATAGTTATGGGTCCAAACATTAAGCCACTCCCTCTTGGTAACCCTATAGCAGAAGTTTTATCCGGTAAGGCACTTATTAAAACTGGCGATAATATCACAACAGATGACATAATGCCTGCTGGTGCAAAGATACTTCCTCTTCGCTCTAATATTCCTGAAATATCAAAACATGTCTTTATTAAGATAGATGCAGAGTTTTATAATCGCGCTGTTAGGGAAAATGGGGGATTCATAATAGGTGGCGATAACTATGGTCAGGGTTCTTCCAGAGAACATGCGGCTTTAGCACCCATGCACTTAGGCATAAAAGCGGTTATCACAAAATCTTTTGCCCGCATTCACAAAGCTAACCTGATTAATTTTGGTTTATTACCACTTAACTTTACCAACCCGAAGGACTATGACAAGATACAACCAGGAGACAGACTTGAGCTTGTAGATGTAGCAACTAATTTGAAAACAGGTAAAAATATTGTCTGTAAAGTAAATGGCAATATAGAAGTTAAATTATTTTGCCAGTTATCCGAACGCGAGCGGGATATAGTTTTGATTGGTGGCAAGATTAACTATATCAAATATAAATTAACTGGTATAAGACCTGCGATAATTGTATCAAAACCACTTCCCCCAGCAACTACAACAGAAAACAAAACGCATAGTCCTATAGCAAACCAGCAATCACATGCAGCAAGACCGCAAACACATTTTTCAAAAGCAAATCAGCATTTTTCAAAATCTAATCAACACTTTTCAAAGCCAAATCAGTCATTTTCTAAGACTCATCAACAATTTTCTAAGCCACATCATGTTCCTAAGTTTCATCCGCAAACCATACAAACACTAAAACCAGTAGTGATAGTACCAGTAACACCAGTTGCCAGACCAGAAGCACAAAAAATTCCTGCAGCACAAATACCAAAGATTTCAAAACAGGCCATACAGCAAAGTGCTCCTACTGTAAAACAGAAAATATCTCTAAGACCAAGTGTCAAAAAGAAAATAACTAAAAAATAAACACTTCAACATACTATTTACAAAACAAAAAAACGGCCTAAAAGCCGTTTTTTGTTTTTATAGTGTTATATATACCATTCAATAGGTCATTAATTATACCAAAGTTACTTCTCTTAGACCTCTTACTGAATTACACAAATATACCGCCTCTGCTTTTTTCAAATCTTCAAAGCTTAAAACCCTTTCCTTTAAAAGCATATAGCCATTTGTCATTAAATAATTTCTATAAGTCCCTGCAAGCAGTCCGCAGGACACAGGGGGTGTGTAATATTGCCCATCTTTCTTTATTATTATGTTAGAAGCATGTGCCTCAGTGATTTCATTCTTTTCATTTGTGAAGATCACATCATAATAACCCTGTTTTTTATATCTTTGATATTCATTATCATATAACTTCCTATCTGTTGTCTTATGAGCTAACAATATATTATGGCTATTAGTTTGTTTTGTTGATAATACTATTTTCTTTACTTCAGCAAGATTTATATTTATGGTTTTGTGTTCTATTGTTGTATGTCCATTTGCATATACAAGAAGCCTTACTTTCCAAGAACTGCCAGGCCTCTGTGCCAAAGCTACCCTTTTCAATTGCTTGACCAAGTTAATAAAATCTATCTTTATGTTAAAAAATTCAGCTGAGTTTTTGAGCCGTCTTATATGTTGTGCTAATAGAAAATATTTATTGTTTTTTAGTAAGATTGATTCTATGAGCAGTGCCTGACTACCTGTTTGATTGATAAATTTAACTTTACCTATACATTCCTCATATTCAGCTTCTCCCTTTGAATCATGAACAATCCCACTACCTGTACCAAAATCCACACCATGTGTTTTTGTGTCTATTACAAGTGTTCTAATTGGAATATTAAATACTGCTTTTTTGAATCCAGGAGTTACAAAACCAATAGCCCCCGTATAGACTCCTCTTGGTTCTCTTTCTATCTTATTTATTAGTTGCATTGCTTTAATTTTTGGCGCCCCTGTAACAGAACCAGAAGGAAATAAAGCATCAAGAATAGCTTTAAAATGTATTTTTAGATTTAATGAGCCATTAACTGTAGAAGTCATTTGATAAAGCGACTCATATTCTTTCACTTTACGCATTTGATTTGTTTTAATCGAACCGGTCTTGCATATTTTCCCCAAATCATTTCTTATTAAATCCACTATCATAATATTTTCAGCAGAGGTTTTCTCGTCTTTTTTAAACTTTTTAATTTGATTTTTAGTACAAGGTTTTAGCAAAGTGCCCTTCATTGGTTTCATACTAATTTTATTTCCGTTTTTTTCAAAGAACAATTCTGGAGAAAATGACATAATTACATTATGCCCATCACATATAAAAGCCGAATATGGAGTTTTCTGCCTGCTGCACAGAAAATAAAACAATTGTTCCAAATCTCCTTGATATTTCCCCTTCATTTTAAAAGTATAATTAACCTGATAAACTTCACCATTTGATATTTGTTCTTTTAAAAACGAAAAGTTTTTCATATATTCTTTTTTTGTTATATTTGGTTTCAAACTTAAAGTAGAAATCAAAGGAGTGTATGTCAAAGAATGTCCATGAAAGATATGTGGTTTTTTATATGCCCCAAGATAAAAAATTGGTTTTTTATAATTTATGCTTTTCCGTTTTGACTTTGCAATTAAGCTACCTGTTTCATAAGTTAAATAACCTGCAAGATAATTACCTTTGGCATTAAATTTTTCAGCTTTTATAAGAAGTGATTCAATATCAGCAGCATAATTACACCTTATTTCTGCTACTGGATTTAGAAAAAGATAACTTGCGGCCTTATCATCAGTATTAGTATATAAGAATACACCTTTACTCTTGCCTCGAAGAAACTCACTTAATATAGACAGGCCTTCTTTTTTCAATGTATTTCTTTCCTTAAAGGGATTTAAGCCTTTAGTATCTGGTCTCTTTCAGGTCCTACTGATACCATGGAAACTTTAACGCCTGTATATTGCTCTATGAATTTGATATATGTTTTGGCTTCCTTAGGAAGATCAGAGTATTTTCTTGCTTTTGTTAGATCTGTTTTCCAGCCCTTTAAATTTTTATAAACTGGTTTTACTGTATATAGCTCTTCTCCATCAGACACAAAGTCACGCGTTTTCTTACCCTTGTAAATATAGTGCGTGCAGACTTTTAATTGTGGCAAGATAGATAGTACATCTATTTTTGTAAGCAAGATATCACTTAAACCATTAAGCTCGCAGACATATTTTAAAGCAACTAAATCCAACCAACCGCATCTGCGTGGTCTCCCTGTAGTAGCTCCATATTCTCCGCCTGCTTCTCTTACTACTGAACCAAGCTTGTCATCTAATTCTGTTGGGAAAGGACCGTTACCGACTCTGGTCTGGTATGCTTTGGTAATTCCCCATACTTTATCAATATATCTATGAGATACGCCCGCTCCGGTTAATACTCCACCAATTGTCGGATTTGAAGAAGTCACATAAGGATATGTTCCAAAATCAATATCCAAAAGAGCTCCCTGCGCTCCTTCAAAAAGTACTTTTTTGCCTTTTTTCAACAAATCATTTAAAACGCTTATCGTATTTTTCATATATGGCTTTAAAATTTTCGCATATTTTTTTGCTTCAGTAATTACCTGCTTAGCAATCAATTCTTTTTCAGAATAAAGATTCTTCAATAAATAATTTTTTTCCTCAAGATTTTCTTCAACTTTTGCTAACAAGACTGAATCATTAAACATATCACGAAGTCTGACGCCTATTCTCACATATTTATCTGTGTATGCTGGACCTATACCGCGACCAGTCGTTCCAATTTTTTTATCGCCCTTTTTCTTTGCCTCTTTTGCTTTATCAATTAGCTTATGGTAAGGCAGAACTATACTTACATTTTCGCTGATTAATAAATTTTTTGGGGTTATTGTGATACCGCGTTTTTGTAGACCTTTTATTTCTCCCACCAGTGATTCCATATCGAGAACCACTCCGTGACCTATAATATTTATTTTACTTTTATGAAGTACTCCTGAAGGTAGTAAATGCATTACATACTTTTCTTTTCCAACTATAACTGTATGTCCAGCATTAGCGCCTCCCTGATAACGGACTACAACATCATATTTTTCTGCGAAAAGATCCACTATTTTGCCCTTGCCCTCGTCGCCCCACTGAGCCCCTAAAATAACATCTGCGGACATAATTTTACCTCACTATTATAATTTTTAGCATTAGGGAAATTAAGAAATTGCCTTTCATGCCAAATAATATTATATCATTTTGCTATATTTTGCAATCAATAATATACCCATAAATAATAAAAAAGGCGGGCAAAAGCCCACCTTTTTACTATATAAATTGGTTGTTTTATTGCCTCTATTACAAAGTAATATATTTTACCTCTAATATATCTTCCATATTTTTGATTGAATCAATTACCGATTTAGGCACTTCATTGTCAACCATAACTACTCCAAGTGCCACTTTTTCTTCTTTATTACGCCCTAAAACAAAAGACGCAATATTAATATTATTTGAACCCAAAACTGTACCCATACGACCTATCACGCCTGGTTTGTCGCTATTTCTATACACTATGATATTTTTTTCTGGCGCTATTTCCACTTCAAACTTATCGACTTGTACTATTCTGGATTCTTTTTTAATTGTAAGACTTCCATAAACGCTACGCTTATCTGTTTCAGTCTCTATAGTCACACTCACTAAATTTGGAAAGTCAGTTGTAACTGTAGTCGTCTTCTCCACAACCGCTATTCCCCTTTCCTTTGCAATTGACATAGCGTTTACAAAGTTCACGCTATCACCCAAAGCAGGAAAAAGGAAACCTTTTACAGCACCTATGGTCAGATACTTCATATTATACTTTGTCGCATCTCCACTGTATTCAATAGTTATTGATTTTACATTTCCTGATACAAGCTGTGCTACAAATTTTCCGAGCTTGTCATTTAGAGTAAGATAAGGCTGCATTTCTTTTAATTGTTCTGGGTCCACAGCAGGTATGTTTAAAGCATTTTTTACCATACCTCCGCGCAATGTTTCTATAACTTGCTCTACTATGACCTTGCCCACATTTTCCTGAGCTTCTATAGTGGATGCTCCCAAATGCGGTGCCATAATAATAACACTGGGATCAACAGTAAAAAGGTCTGAATCAAAAGGTGGTTCATTATCATAAACATCAAGCGCCGCTCTTTTAATCTTTCCTGATTTTAATGCCTCGGCTAAGTCTTTTTCATTTACGATGCCGCCTCTTGCGCAATTTACTACCATTACGCCCTCTTTCATTGTTGCAATTTCTTTTGAAGTTATCATGTTAACGGTTTCTTTATTTTTTGGTACATGGAAAGTTATTATGTCCGCTTTTTTTATTACTTCTGCCACTGTCATTGTTTCAATTCCTAATTCTTCCGCTTTTTCCTTTGTAATAAAAGGATCATAACCTATAAGATTCATACCAAAAGATGCCATTCTTTTTGCTACTTCTGTGCCTATCCTACCAAGACCGATTATTCCTAAGGTTTTTCCATAAAGTTCAATTCCTGTAAACTTATTGCGTTCCCATTTTCTATTTTTTAAAGAAGCATCTGCCTGTGGAAGATTTCTTGCCATACCCATAATTAAAGTAATGGTCTGCTCAGCAGTAGATAAAGTATTAGCGTCAGGTGTATTCATTACTATCACACCTTTTGCTGTTGCAGCAGCCATATCTACATTATCCACTCCAACTCCAGCACGGCCTATGACTTTAAGCTTTTTCACTTTTTCTAAGGTCTTAGCAGTCACCTTAGAAGCACTCCTAATAATAAGTGCGTCATAGTTTGGAAGCTCTTCCGCTAACTGGTCTTCTGTCATTCCTGTCTTTACTGTGCACTCCACATCTTTTTCGTTTTTTATCATATTTATTGCATCTTCAGATAACTTATCGCTGACTAAAATTTTATACATTTTAAAACACCTCCGTTTTATTTGTAATTCTCTTCTATCAATACTTCCATTGCTCTCTTAACGCCTTTTCCGATTTCAATATTTGCTCCCATTTCTTTCAGAGCCATTTCAGCTGCAGCGACTCCCATAATAGCGTCAAACCTGTCAGTGTAACCAAGTGTTCCAATTCTCAGAAGTTTGCCTTCCATTTTTCCCTGTCCACCTGCCATAGATATTCCATATTCGTCTCTTATTTTTTTCATAAGAGCTTTTCCATCAATGCCGTCTGGAACTACAATAGAACATAATACCACTGCTGGATTTTCAGCAGCAAATAGTTTTAGCCCGAGTGCCAACATTGCCTCACGGACAGCACGGGAAAGTTTTCTATGACGATCCCATATATTTTCAATTCCTTCTTCTCTAATCATTTTCAATGCTACTGCCTGCTGACAAACTAAAGACACAGCAGATGTCCACGGAGTATCTGGCATTTTTTCTTTGGTTGCTGCCTTTTCATATTTTTTTAAATCAAAATAAAATTTCGGTGATTTATTTAAATCCACAACTTTCATGGCCTTTGGACTCGCAGCCAAATAAGCCAAACCAGGAGGAATCATAAGACCTTTTTGTGAACCAACAGCAATAATATCTACATTCCATTTATCCATATAAAACGGTTGAGCACCTATTCCTGAAATACCGTCCACAACAAGTATGGCTTTATGATTTAAAGTCAATTTTCCAAACTCTTCAATATCATTATAAACGCCTGTTGATGTTTCATTTAAAGTTGTAAAAACTGCCACGGCATCAGGATTTTCATCAAGGACTTTTTTGAGTTCGGCAGGTTTTACTGCATTACCCCACTCTGCTGCTATCTTAACGACATTTGCTCCCCAAGCTTTAGCAATTGATTCCCATCTATCGCCAAAGACACCTATGGTCGCGACAATAACTTTGTCACCTGCATTGACGGTATTTGACACTGCCATTTCCATAGCTCCAGTACCTGAAGAACCAATTACATAAACATTGTTTACAGTTCCGAGCACATACTTCATTCCCTCGACTACCTCTGTTAGAATCTTTCTGTACTGCGGTGTTCTGTGATGCATTACAGGTTTAGCTGCTTCTACTAAAACATCTGCTGGTACTTCTGTCGGACCAGGTGCCATAATGTATTTTTTCCTCATTTTACTGCCTCCCCATAAAAGTATGTGAAATTAAGAACTATCTTGCTATAATTTATAACAAATCAACCTTTATTTGTCAACATTTATTTTTATGATAAATGACACTTGCTTGTGAATTATTTCACACCATTGTTAATAAAAAAAACCCACTTGCTTTGGGTTTTAATTATTGTTTCTTTTCATATCTTTTACAATATATCCAAAACTACTGTTTTAAAGTTATTTTTTCTTTTTTGCTGTTTTTTTCTTTGCTACAACTTTTTTCTTAGGTGCTGGTTTAGCTGAATTACATCCACAACCACATCCACAATTTGCCATGATTCCCTCCTTAATTAATTTATAAATAACTTCTCTAATCTACTGCTCAACTGCTCCACTGTTCCACTGCTCATAAATTTTACTTCGTAAAATTTATGGTAGGCGCGATTGGATTCGAACCAACTACTTCCATCGTGTGAGGATGGCACTCTGAAATGCTATTGCGAGCTTCGCGAGCAAATTTTAAT
>JBAXIL010000021.1:0-28144 GCA_037138355.1 bacterium | reverse complement strand
AATTTTTTGTAAAAAAATTCGGGGGCGACTGGATTCGACAGGTCTCGCGTAGGTTTTAGGAGCATGCCAGTGCCCATGACACTGTAAAAACGTGGAACACGTAACTGCAAATAATTACGCTTTAGCAGCTTAAAGCTGCACCTCTTTTTTCTCTTCCGCCTGCGGGAGAACTAAGGGGCCCAACAGCAGGCCGCTCAGCTCCGTGTTCTCCTTACGGATCTGCTAAGACTAAGGGAGAGTAGCGCACCGTTATTGCGTCCGGTCAAGCCCGGTGTGCGAAATCAAATACCGGAACAAGCATGTAGGAGCCTTTGCTGTAACAGGTCTGGGCGTGGGTTCAACTCCCACCGCCTCCACCATTTTTTGCTCCGCAAAAAATGGTGAGAAAGTTGAGAGTAGTGAGTAGATAGTAGATAAAACTAAAAACCACTAACTCTGCACAACTTTCGTTCTACTTTCTACTATCTACTATCATCGGAGGAAGTAGATATGTTTTAGATTTAGATGCTCCGCAAAAAATGGTGAGAAAGTTGAGAGTAGTGAGTAGATAAAACCATTAATATGCAGAATTTTAGTTTAACTCTATATTTTCTATTATTATCGGGATAACAATCAATAATTAAATTTTCATTAGATATACATAATTATCATACGGAGATATAATGAAAAAAAGTTTTTTATTTATTATCTTGATATTTGTTTTCATAAATCAATTATTTTCTATAACTCCACAAACTTCGCAGGAATGTCCAGCCATAGATTATTTTGCAGTGTTCAACTCACCTACTTGCTGGGATAGCTATAAATCAGATTATTATTACGGTGGTAATGCTACAGTTTCTACCTGTAGCGGGAATAAAGTTCCTGTAAATATGTCTGAAGGTACAGGAGCGCTTGTTTTAACAAGCACAATACCAAATGCTGGTGCTGGGGATTATTGGAACTTAATATTTAGACTTGGAAACGGGACTGATATAAATTACTTGCGAATGGGGACTAATCCATATTTACATTTAAGACTTCGTTGGGGGCAGATAGCCACTGGTGCTGATATTAAGATAAGTCTTATGGATCATGATAGTATAAATGGTGGAACAGACCATGAAACTTTTATCCTTTTAAGTTCTTATATTACTCCTGACTTGTCATGGCATGATATTTATATACCTATGTCAGACTTTTTGGCTAATAATCCTTCTCTTAATCTAACAAGAATAGATATGATAAAAATGTATGGAATGGGTTCATATAGCACACAATCAACCGTATATATAGAAAAAATGAGAATAGTACAATCCCAAGTTTGCTTATACTCAGATACTGTAAAAGTAAACCAGCTTGGGTATCTGCCTGAAATGCCAAAAAAAGCCATAGTAAGTTATGCAGTTGGTTCTGTCACAAGTACCCCTTCATCATTTAATTTAGTTGATAATATATCAGGTGCCACACTTTTCACTGGAAATTTGATTTTGAAAACTGCATCAGCACCTAACTGGAATAAAACAGGAGATACTGTTTATCATGCTGATTTCTCTACTTTTAATACTGCTGGTATTTATAGGATAGAGGTACCTTCTTTAGGGGAGTCTTCTTTTCCTTTTGAAATAGGTTGTGATGTTTACAATAAACCTTTCCGTGATACTTTGCGTTTCTTTTACTATGCGCGTTCTGGTCAGACTATAGCTGAACCACAAGCAGAAGGACATATAAGGCCGGCAAAGTTTATAGCGGATAATAGTGCGACTTATGATTATAAAGCAGGTAATCGTGATGTGCAGGGTGGTTGGTTTGATGCTGGTGATGCACACAAGGATATTCATGCTCAAAGGCAAACCATGTGGTTTTTATTAGAAACTTTAAAACAATTCAAAGATAAACAGTCCGCCTCATCTCTTAATATTCCTGAATCAGACGGTTCTGTAAATGATTTATATTATCTAATAAAATGGAATTTGGATTTCATGAAAAAAATGTGGAATCCAGACGGGAGCGTACAGTTCTGGGTAGATTATTCTACTGCTGGTTTTAACCAAACTAATGGCTTGGTGACAGGCGTTAGTACTGGTTCTGCTGCTATACTTGCAGCAACTTTTGCTAAGGCCTATAAATTATTTAGAGCTGAACCTTCATTGTCTGCTTATGCAGATGATTTATTAAATAA
Source organism: bacterium (assembly GCA_037138355.1). GTDB lineage: Bacteria > Oederibacteriota > PGYV01 > PGYV01 > Palsa-1178 > PALSA-1178. The sequence goes on along the minus strand of JBAXIL010000021.1, from coordinate 25,983 downwards.
AGCCATGGCTTCATGGGATTGGCTCATGGCAAATCCAGCAAATTATAATCCTCCAAAACCAGGAGGAGGCGTTTATGGTTATGAATATGACAATAATCAGGATGCTATGGCACGCGACTTTGCAGCTATAGAAATTTTTGATGCAACTGGAAATACTTTTTGTAATAAATATTTCACGGACAATTATAGTAATGTATATACTGATTACGGAGGAACAAATAGGTCATGGGCTGCAATAATACAGGTCATGGATCACAGCATAATTAATTTAGGATATATGAATTATATAAATATCACTTACACTGCTGCAAGTACAACTATTCAAAATGATTTAAAAACTGCTTTTACGGTGCAAGCTGACTGGATACTTGATAACATGAATAACAATACTAATTATATTATTCCAATAGTTGCCGATAATCATTTATATTGGGGTTCATCAGGAATGATAGCTGCGAATGCATATATGTTTGATAAGGTTTATCAGTGGTCTGGAAATACTGCATACCGAGATGCAGTTGTTATGTCAGCAGATTGGATAGGTGGCAGAAATCCAGTCAATAGGTGTTTCATAAGCGGTGAAGGTAAGCAGGACACTGATATATATGGATTTTATTGGACTGATTTAAAAAACAATCAACCGCCAGGGTATATGTCTGGCAATATTAACGAGTATACTGATTTACAATATTATATAGAAAATCCTTGGAAAAGGTTTTTAAATTGGCAGGATGCGGCAACACTGGAGCCGGGAATATATTGGAATGCTGAGGCAGCATGGTTAATGGGTCATTTTGCAAAATATTGTGTTCCTACTCCTTCATTCACGGTAACACCAAATGTAACACCAAGTGCAACTTATATGCAGACAGCCACGCTATCATCAACACAAACAAATACTATTATAAATACACCAACATTAACACAGACAAAAACTGAAACAAATACATCAACATTTACAAAAACAAGTACTGCCACAAGCACCCCAACATTAACTCAGACAAGAACTGGAACAAATACCCCAACATTTACACCAATAATACAGACACCTACTATTACATGTACTCCAACTATGACAAATACATCTTCAATAGTTGATGAAATTATTTATCCAAATCCAGCAGACCCAGAAAAAGATATAAATCTAAATATAATTTTAGATGCTCAAGCAGATTTTATTATATTTAGATTATATAGCACGAGTTTTAGACTTATCAGGGAAATTAAGTGGGGTAGTGTACCGGCAGGATTTTATAATGGTATAATTGATAAATCGTATTTGAAGTCTCTTTCAAATGGAATATATTATTATAGAGTACAGATTAATTATCAGGGAAAATCTCCACAAATGCATAAAATACAGGAGCTGTTGATTATAAGATAAAAGTATTAACTTTTTAATTAAACTTGTATTGTATGACAATAATTTGAATATAAAGAAACTTTACATACTTGAGTTTGTCTAAATTGTAATAATATTAATGGAGGTTTCATGAAAAAATTAGTTACTTTAGTTATTTTTCTTTGTTTTCAATTATTGTTCATAGGGGGGTGTTTAACAAATCCTATAGGCCCAGCAGCTGTACAGGCTGTAAATGCGGAATATAACAACACTCTTTATGGTATCGGAATTTTTGAAACTATAGAAGCATACTCTTTTAACGGTTCTACATACAAACATAAAACAATGGCAATGGATAGGACTTTGGAAACAACGCAAGTTATTACAAAAACAGAGTTTGATTCTGCGGTATATATAGCAGGAAGAATAACAATCGGTTTTACAGAGATTAATGCAGATAGCTATAAAGCTTTGTTTCCCTCTATTACTCACTGTTATAAAAGCCATAATCAAGTTTGTACTTTGTGTGGTGACAAGGATGGAATTATTATAGTAGAAGCAAATAATCAGAATGCTGTTGGTATGTGGGATGCTAATACTTATAGGGAACTTTCAACATTTACAAAACAATAAAGTTCTATTAAAAGACATATTTTAAATACAATTAGTTCAAATCTTAGTCTTTTGTGCTAAAATACGCATTTTTTTAGGGATAAAAAAACTTCAATTTCTTTAAAATAATTATTGACAATTCTTGTAAAAAATAATATTATTATATCCATAAAAGTAGTCAATATGGCTTTATTAATCGTTTAACTAAATTATAGATATGTAAGTTGATAATAAAAAAATGGCCTTATAGAGGGGCAGAACGGGCACGGGGAAGGTTTAACCGGGCATAAAGCGCCGCAACAATCGTTGCGGCGTTTTTATTTTATAACATAATAAAGGCAATAATTTCTATAATTTTGGCCAAGGTATTTGTCCTTGACGATGTCATGCTTTTTCAATATAATAAACGCGGTTTTAAATAATCTCAGGGATATAATATGGATTTCAAAAATACAGTTCTCTATGATGAACATATCAAACTAAAGGCTCTTATGGCACCGTTCGCTGGATGGAATATGCCTATACATTACGGTTCCATAATCGAAGAAACTAAACATACAAGAATTTCTGTATCTGCTTTTGATATTTGTCATATGGGAGAGTTTATAGTAACTGAAGATCCTTCCAAATCTTCCTTGGATAAAATCATTACCAATCCTGTTGTTAAAATGAAAGCATTGACTTGCCGATATGGTTTTCTTTTAAATGCCAATGGTACACCTGTAGATGATTTAATAGTTTATCGTTTGCAGACAGACAAGTGGATGATTGTAGTGAACGCTTCAAACATAGAAAATGATGCACAAAAAATAAAAGAAAATCTTTCTAAAGAAGCTAAATTTGAAGATATATCTCAAGCAACGGTAAAAATAGATTTACAGGGACCCAAAGCCATGGAAGTTATGAAAAAACTCGTGGGCGATTCAATAAAAAAATTAAAGTATTTTCAGTTTGATACTTTTGATTTACTTGGTGGAAAATATTTAATAAGCAGAACTGGTTATACCGGAGAATTAGGTTATGAACTTTACATAAGCGCTGATAAAGGTGTAGAACTATGGAATAAACTTCTCGCGGATCCGTTGGTTAAACCTGCTGGACTTGGGGCTCGCGATATACTTAGATTGGAAGCAGGACTACCGCTTTATGGGGACGAACTCACAGAAGATGTAACTCCATTGGAAGCAGGGATGGAAAAGTTTTTAGATTTTGAAAAGGATTTCATAGGAAAAGATGCTTTGCTTAAACAAAAAAATACAGGTGTAGAAAAAAAATTAACAGGTGTAATAATAGAAGGACGCAGAACACCAAGACACACAAACCGCGTGCACATTGATAATACAGATTGTGGCTTTGTGACCAGTGGTGTCTTTTCCCCTTATGTCAATAAAGGCATTGGCTTTATGTATATAAACGCAGATAAAGTGGTAGAAGGAAATGAAGTATTAATCAAGCTTGATAAGGGAGAGGTTAAAGGAATTATAACCACTCCACCTTTCATAAAAAATACATCCATAAAATATCAGGAGGCATAAAATGAATGTTAAAGAAGGATATTTCTACAGCAAGGAACATGAGTGGGTTAAAATAGACGGCAATAAAGCAAAGGTTGGTATATCGGATTATGCTCAGCATAAACTTGGTGATATAACTTATGTGGACCTACCTTCTATAGGTAAGGTTGTAAAACAACTTGAAATTTTGACAGGTATAGAATCAGTAAAGGCAGCAAGCGATATATATGCGCCTATATCAGGAAAAGTCATAGCAATAAATACTGCACTTGAAAATGCTCCTGAACTTGTGAACAAATCACCTTTTGAAGAAGGATGGATAGCAGAACTTGAAATATCAAATCCGTCTGAAACTGCAAACTTAATGAACGCAACAGCTTATAAAACATTTTTAGCGGGGTTAGAAGAATAATGGCAAAGTTTACACCGCATACGCCTAATGAAATAAAAGAAATGCTTTCTGTAGTAGGTCTATCTAATATCAATGAATTATTTGCAGATATTCCAAATGAATTAAAACCTAAAGCATTTAATATTCCAAACGGCATGACAGAATATGAAGCATTAAGCGCATTAAACTTAATGGCAGAAAAAAACAAAACAGACGCTACTATTTTTATAGGTGGCGGTTATTACGATCATTTTATTCCTGCAGCAGTAGATGCCATTTCATCCCGTGCAGAGTTTTATACAGCATATACGCCTTATCAACCAGAAGCATCGCAGGGAACTTTGCAGGCTATATTTGAATACCAGACAATGATGGCAAAACTATCAGGTCTTGAAGTTTCAAATGCTTCACTTTATGACGGTGGGACTGCATTATATGAGGCAATAGCCATGGCAATTAGGACTAATAATCGCTCAAAAGTCATAATAGATAAAGGCGTTAATCCTATATATAGGAACATAGTAAAAACATATGTGGCAAATCAGGAAATAGAAATCATAGAAGTTGATTTAAAGGATATATATACTGACAGGGAAAAAATAAAAGCAATGTTTGACGAAAGTATATCGGCTATAGTCATGCAGACACCGAATTATTTTGGAATTATTGATGATTTTTCAGATATTTTTAAAGCCGCACAGGAAAAAGGAATAACCAAGATAGCGGTATTTTATCCTATGTCTTTAGGCATACTTAAAACACCTGGTGAAATGGATGCGGATATAGCGGTAGCTGATGGACAGTCCTTAGGTCTTCCACTTTCTTTTGGTGGACCATACTTAGGAATTATGGCGGCTTCAAAAGATTATGTAAGAAAAATGCCAGGAAGAATAGTAGGACAAACAGTTGATAAAAACGGAACGAAATGTTATGTGCTCACTCTGCAAGCAAGAGAACAACATATAAGAAGAGAAAAGGCGACTTCAAATATATGTTCAAATCAGGCGCTTTGCGCACTGAGGGCTGTGGTATATTTGGCACTTTTAGGTAAGGAAGGTTTTAGAAAAGCTGCACTTGTTAATTTTGAAAAAGCAGAATATTTAAAATCAAAACTTAAAAATATAGCTGAAGTAAAAGAAGGAAATACATTTAATGAGTTTACGGTTAAGCTAAATTGTAATGCGGCGGAGTTTGCTAAAAAAATGTTGGCAAAAGGTTTTGCAGCAGGAATACCGGCATCATTATATTATCCTGAAAAGAAGAATTACCTTATCATAGCAGCGACAGAAAAAAGAACAGAAAAAGAATTAGACGATTTTGCTGCTGCTTTTAAATCGGCACTGTGAGGGGACATATGGAAAATATATTTGAAAAAAGCGTAGAGGGCAGACACGGAGTAGAGGCTGGCACCCCAAATGAAAAGTCAATTGATAAAATACCTGTAGGTTTAAGGCGGTCTATAGAAAGCCGTCTTCCTGAACTTTCAGAGCTTGATGTAGTAAGACATTATACAAGACTTTCAAAATTGAACTTTTCAGTAGATACAGAATTTTATCCATTAGGTTCATGCACTATGAAATACAATCCAAAAGTAAATGAAGTAGCGGCTGGCATCCAAGGTTTTACTGGACTTCATCCATATATGGCTATGATAGATGAAAATGCTGCGCAAGGTGCTTTGGAAGTTATATACAATATATCTTCGCTCTTATGTGAAATAACAGGAATGAAAAAGTTTACTACACAACCGTATGCTGGAGCACATGGAGAATTATTAGGAATTTTATTAACAGCAGCTTATCACAGGAAAAAAGGTAATAAGAAAAAATATATAGTTGTACCTGAATCAGCTCATGGTACAAATCCTGCCTCTGCAGCAGTGGCAGGTTATTCTGTAATCACCGTTCCTGTGGATGCAGAGGGCGGAATGAATGTAGAAATTTTTAAACAGAAAATGAATAATGAAGTGGCTGGAGTCATGATGACTATGCCAAGCACCCTGGGAGTTTTTGAAAAAAAGATAAAGGAAATAGTGGAAATAGCAAGACAACATGATGCGGTAATGTATTATGATGGAGCAAACTTAAATGCTATACTCGGAAAAGTAAGACCAGGGGATATGGGTTTTGATATTGTACACATAAATCTGCATAAGACATTTTCTACACCTCATGGTGGAGGCGGTCCTGGTTCTGGTGTGGTCGGAGTTTCTGAAAGAATGGTACCTTTTTTACCAGAACCATGTGTAGAAAAAAATGCAGCAGGAAAATATATGATAAGCAATAAAAGCAAGGATTCAATAGGAAATATAGCATCTTTCTTTGGGAACTTTGGAGTTATTCTTAAGGCATATACTTATATAATGATGCTTGGTAGAGAAGGTTTGATAGATGTGTCAGAAATGGCAGTTCTTAATGCCAACTATATAATGGTAAAGCTGAAGGCATTTTATGATCTGCCTTATGACAGAATATGTATGCATGAGTGCGTTTTCACAGCGAAAAAGCAGATTAAAAACGGAGTACATGCTTTGGACATAGCAAAAGCTTTGATTGACCGTGGTTATCATCCGCCTACAATATATTTTCCTTTAGTAGTAGAAGAGGCAATAATGATAGAGCCAACAGAAACAGAATCAAAACAGGAACTTGATATGTTTATAGATGCCATGAAAGAAATTGCGGCAACTGCAATCAGTGCCCCTGAAAAAATAAAAAACTCTCCTTCTACTACACGCATTTCCAGACCTGACGAGACAAAAGCGGCGAGAGAACTTAAGCTAACTTGTTTTTAAAGACAGTAGGCAATCATGTTTAACAAAAATACTCGCTATATACCGTTTCTAAAATATTCGCCTTATGAAAATATGGCCATAGATGAGTATATGATTTCTTACTATGAAAAAATAAGACAACCTGTTTTCAGACTTTATGCCTGGAGTCCGGCAGGAATATCTGTTGGAAAAAATCAAGAAGTGTTGAAAGATATAAATCTCGAAAACTGTAAAAGTAAGGCAGTACCTGTGGTCAGAAGAATTACCGGTGGTGGTGCCATATATCATAATAATGAAGTTACTTACTCAATAGTATGCTCTGAAAAAGACCTTTCTGAAAATAATCTAACAGTCAAAGAATCTTTTGAAAAAGTAAATCAATTTATTTTAAAAATGTATGCAAAGTGCGGATTAGTTGCCGCGTATGCAAAAGAGTTTCAACCTGCAGCAAAACAAATAGAAAATAATTCGGCTTTTTGTTTTGCTTCAAATGAAGAGTATGACATTATCATAAAGGGGAAAAAAATCGGGGGAAATGCACAAGCAAGAAAAAAAGATTTGATATTTCAGCATGGCTCCATACCAATAAAACCAAGTCCGCAAGCCATGGATTATTTTAATAAAAAAGAAAATAGTGATAATTATTCTGATTTAAGTACCATAGCCAGTCGGGACATCAGTGAAGTGGAAGTATGTGCGAATATGGTGGCAGCTTTTGCAGAAACATTTAGCTGTAGTCTTGAAATAAAACCTTTGGAAATTGAAGAAAAACATGAAGTGGTGGCACTCTTAACTTCAAAATATGCAATTAACAACTGGAACCTAAAACAATGAAGAGACCAGCATACGCTGTAAAAAAAATAGATTTCAAAGCCATGCATGAAACAGAAGCGGCTTTATCAGGATTAAAACTACATACTGTATGTCATCAGGCAAGATGCCCAAATATATCAGAATGTTTTAAAAAGGGAACGGCAACATTTTTAATATTAGGTGATACTTGTACAAGAAGTTGTGTGTTTTGTAATGTAAAAAAAGGTAAACCTGAAGGGATAGATAAGAGTGAAGCTTTGCGAGTGGCACAAGCAGTAAAAAAATTAAAATTAAAATATGCAGTAATTACATCAGTCACAAGGGACGATCTTAAAGATGGTGGGGCTTTTGCTTTTGCTGAGGTTATTAAGTGCATTAGGGATATTAATCCTGAAATTAAAGTAGAAGTTTTAGTTCCAGATTTTAAGGCAGACAGAGAGTCAATTAAAAATGTTGTAGATGCCAAACCAGATGTTTTTGCACATAATGTTGAGACAGTGCCATCACTTTATAGTATCAGAATTGGTGCTGATTATAAAAGAAGTTTGAAGGTACTATCTGTAGCAAAAGAAATTAGCCCTTATATTACAACAAAATCAGCCATATTGTTGGGGCTTGGCGAAAAAGAAGAGGAAGTAATGGAAGTGTTTAAAGACCTTGTAAAAACAGGTTGTGATTATATAAGTATAGGACAGTATATGCAGCCGGATAAAGAACACTATAATGTGGTAGAATATATTAAACCTGAAAAGTTTGAATGGTATAAAGAAAAAGCATATAAAGCAGGTTTTAAACATGTGGAAAGTGGAGTGTGGGTTAGAAGTTCGTACATGGCGGAGAAATACAATTCAAAAATTAGTATTTAGGAGGCAATCATGTATGATGTTGTAATCATAGGTTCGGGTCCAGCAGGACATACGGCTGCCTTAGAAGCAGCAAAATATAGACTTAAAGTTGCGGTGATAGAACGCGAACCTGAAAAATTAGGCGGAGTTTGTTTGAACGAGGGTTGTATTCCTTTAAAAGGACTTCTACACTATTCTACTTATGAAACTGATTATAATGATATTCGCAATAAAGTTATGCAAAAAGTTGCTTTAATTCGCAATGGTTTAAAAGCAAGAATGGAATATGCAAGCATAGATATAATTCATGGAGAAGCAAAATTTATATCAGCAAATGAGATAGAGGTAGCTGGTAAAAAAATACAGGCACTTAATTTTATTTTAGCTGTAGGTTCAGCTTCTAAAAAAATATTTAATAATCCGGCAGTTAATTCACCTGAAAAGATATTTGAAATGGATGATGTTCCTAAAAAAGTTCTTATTATAGGCGGCGGGGTAATAGGTTGTGAGTATACTTCATTTCTTAATAATTTAGGTGTAAGTGTGGATATAGTGGAAATTATGGATTCTATTCTTTTTGGTGAAGATGCTGAAGCGGTTAGGACAGTGGCGCGGGAATTTAAGAAAAAAAAGATAAAGCTTTATGAAAAAAGTGAAATCATAAGTATAAGTGCTGACAAAGAAGTACAGATAAAAAACTCAGAGACAATCATAAAAGAAAAATATGACATGATATTTGAAGCTATAGGAAGAACTCCAAACACTGCAAAGCTAGGACTTAGCTTAGCTGGTATTAAAACAAATGACAAAGGTTTTATAGAAGTAAATAATAATATGCAGACAAAACAACCTAGCATATATGCTATTGGCGATTGTATAGTCGGACCTATGTTAGCATATGCTGCATCAAGGGAAGCAGTGGTGGCGATTTTACATATTGTAAATAAAACATCAGGGCATATAAATTATGATTTAATGCCAAAACTTGTTTTTTCGAGTCCCCAGTTAGGAAGCGTAGGGTTGTCAGAAGATAAAGCAAATGAAAAAAATATAGAGTATAAGCTTTATAAGTATTATTTTAAGGCAGTTGGTAAAGCTGTGGTAGAAGCAAAAGATGCTGGGTTTTTAAAAATCATTGCTGATGTTAAGGAAAATACCATAATAGGTGCTGTAGGCGTAGGGGATGAAATGGCTGAAATAATGAATGAACTTACAGTGATAATTACTTCCAAAATTAAAATAAATGTTTTAAAAGAAACTATGCACATACACCCATCATATTCTGAAATAATAGTCGAAGCATTAAACTGGGGATAATAGTAATTTTTAAGTTATTGATAAGTCTTAACCTTCTATAATAAATTGTAAACATAACCTTACCTAAAAACAATTTGACAAAAGCCTATTTGAGTGATATATTTAACCAAATGGTTAAAATAATAGCTTAAAAAATAGGCATGGGACAAAAATGAAAAATACAAATAAAACAGATGATAACAATAGCAAAGACAAAATATTAATAGCAGCTATGGATGAGTTTGTGGAGTTTGGCTATTATGGTGCGCGGACTCAAAGAATAGCCAATAAGGCAAAGGTAAATAAGGCCTTATTACATTACTATTTTAGTAATAAAGAGAGAATGTATGAAGAAGCACTCGCAAAAGTAGTCACTTTATTAATAGACAAGTTAAACGGTATAAGTGACGAACCAGTGGAAATTGAGAAAAAAATGGAACAGATTATGGATGTTTATATAAGCTTGTTTACTGACTATAGTGGGTATTTTAGGTTTGTATTGTCAGAAGTGTTAAGGGGAGGGGATAAGCTTAAGAAAATCATTATCCCAAGAATTAAGGAAATACCATTTAATCCAATCAATGGAACTCTATATAAATATTTTAAAGAACAAATGAAGCAGGGAAACATAAAGAAGGTAAATGTATTTCATTTGATAATAAGCATTATTTCTCAAATAGCACCTATTTTTCTTGCAAAAGGAGTTATTGAGAAAATAATAGGTGGCGCTGGGTTTGATAAATTAATTGTAAGTAAATTTATTAAAGATAGAAAAAAATTCATAATAGATCTTACTATGAACGGTATAAGAAAAGAATAAAATATGAATTACATTTGACAGACAGAATAAAAATTAATTTGGAGGGTGACATGAACACTGAAAAGCTTAAAAAGTTAAGACCAGTAATTGCAGGTATTGTAATAATTACTATACTTGGAATATGGTTAGTTCCTAAAATGTTTATTGTGGATAAGGGAATCATAGCTTCAGGAACTGTGGAAGTTAAGGAAGTGGATATAGCTTCCAGAATATCAAGCAGAGTGGTGTCATTAAATACAGAAGAAGGTGAAACAGTTGTAAAAGGTCAATTATTAGCAACGCTTGATGATTCCATAGTGTCGGCACAAAGAGATGCAGCCGCGGCAGTTTATAAAAATGCTTCGGATTTTTATAATAGAACAAGGAATATGTTCAAAGCAAGTTCTATATCACAGCAGCAGTTTGATCAGGCAAAGGCAAACTTCATTAGCGCTTCGTCTCAGTTAAAACAGGCACAGGTAATGATAGATGAAGCAAAAGCTATAGCTCCTTGGGATGGAGTGATACTGAAAAAATATGTGGAAGTTGGAGAGCTTGTAACTGCAAATTCTCCACTCTTTACTTTGGGTGATTTAGGAACTGCAAAAGTTACCATATATTTACCTTTAAAAGAAATGGAAGTAATTAAATATGGAGCGCAAGTAAAAGTTAAAATTGATGCTTTAGATAAAAAAGAATTTATAGGAAAAATAACATTTATATCAAGTCAAGCAGAGTTTACTCCAAAAAATGTGCAGACAAAAGATGAAAGAATAAAAGAAGTGTTTGAAATAGAAGTCACTGTTCCTAATCCAGAACATATACTAAAACCTGGAATACCTGCAGATGTACATATAGCGGTGGAGTAAATAATTCTGAAAGCTAAAGGATTCCTATGAATGTGATTGAAGTGAAAGACCTTGAAAAAAAATTTAAAGATGTTAAAGCCGTTGCCGGACTTAATTTTTCCGTGGAACGCGGGGAGATATTTGGCTTAATCGGACCAGATGGTGCTGGCAAAACTACCACACTTCGTATCTTAAGCGGCATTATGTTGCCTGGTGGCGGGCTTGTAAATGTCCTTGGAAAGCAAATGCCTAAAGCAGCTGAAGCAGTAAAAGAAAAAATCGGTTATATGTGCCAAAAATTTAGTTTATACACTGATCTCACAATCAATGAAAATATTTCATTTTTTGCTGATATATATGGAATAGATAAAAAAACACTCAATGAAAGATTAGGACCTTTACTAAAAATGACAAGGTTGGAACCATTCAAAGACAGACTTGCTGGGAAACTTTCAGGTGGTATGAAACAAAAACTTGCTTTGATATGCACTCTTATACATAGACCAGAAATACTTTTTCTTGATGAACCTACTACAGGTGTAGATCCAGTTTCGCGCAGGGAGTTCTGGGAGATATTGCAAAGTATACATTCAGAGGGTGTGACTATAGTAGTTAGTACGCCATATATGGATGAAGCAGAACAGTGTTCGAGAATAGGGCTTATGTTTAAGGGTAAAATAATACTTATTGACACCCCGAAAAACATGAGAAAAAATTTAAAAGGTGTTGTTGTAGAAATTATAACTACTGGCAAAGAAGAACTCGTCATAAATACTATTAAAAAAAGTAATTATATAAAAGATTGGCAGCAGTTGGGTGAAAGGTTTCATGTGATATTAAAAGATGAGGTTGCGGCTGATGATTTTTGTTTGAAACTTTGTAATGAAGTTACCATAAGACGCATCGCCGCTTCTGTGGAGGATGTTTTTGTGGAGAAGATTAAACAATAAAAAAAGTTTTATTGTTATTTTGAAAAGCAAGATAGTTAAAATAGAGTGCTGGATTATTAAAAAAACAACTTGTCATTGCGAGGAGCGAAGCGACGAAGCAATCTAGAGCCTTACGTTGTCATAAGCTAAGATTGCTTCGTCGCTGAAAAACACGCTCCTCGCAATGACGGGCAAAGCAAATGATAGAAAAAAACTGGAGTTAAGAATATGCCAACAAGCGTTAAAGCAGAAAAACTACAGAAAACCTTCGGTGATTTTATCGCGGTGGATTCTATATCTTTTGAAGTAAAAAAAGGAGAGATATATGGATTTTTAGGCGCCAATGGTGCTGGTAAAACTACAACCATAAGAATGCTTTGCGGGTTACTTGAACCCACTTCTGGAGATGCTATAGTGGCTGGTTTTTCTGTAAAGAAGGAACCAGATGAAGTAAAAAAACGACTTGGCTATATGTCACAGAAGTTTTCTCTTTATCCAAATCTAACCGTTGCTGAAAATATTGATTTCTACGCAGGTTTATATGGGATGGATAATGAATTCATAAAAAAAAGTATTCCGGAAGTTTTAAAATATACGGAGCTTGAAGGTCTTGATAAAACAATAGTGAATGATATGTCAGGTGGCTTGAAACAAAGAGTGGCTTTGGCTTGCGCAATTGCTCATAAACCAGAAATTGTTTTTTTAGATGAACCAACTGCAGGAGTGGATCCTTTGCTTAGGCGTAGGTTTTGGGAAATTATAGATATGTTGTCAAAATTAGGAGTAACAGTATTTGTGACTACTCATTATATGGATGAAGTAGAACATTGTAATAGAATAGCACTTATGAACAATGGCCAAATAATAAAAGAAGGCACCATACACGATATCAAAGCCACAGTATTTAAAAAACCAATTATAGAAATTGAAACTGAAGCACCTGTGTTGGCATATAAACTTTTAATTGATAAAAGAAATGAAATAGGCGAACTTTCCATACACGGAGCTTTGATTCATGCTATACCAAAGGATTCAGCTGAAAAATCTATAGCAATTATAACTAATGTACTGAAAGCTGCTGGAATAAAGTTTATAAAACCTGAAAATGTGGAACCAACTATGGAAGATGTATTTGTTAATCTTGTTAAAGGAAGTGAAGCAAGTGGCAAGTGATCATGGAAGTTTAAACTTCAAGAGAATAATACCAGTATTCAAAAAAGAGTTTCTTCATATTATCAGAGATGCCAGATCTCTTGCTATCGTACTTATTGCTCCAGTTCTGCTTATTTTTTTATATAGTTATGCAATCACTTTTGATATCAATAAGTTGGACTTCTCAGTAGTTGATTATGATAGGACTGTACTTAGTAGGCTAATCACAAGCAAGTTTACAGCTTCAGGTTATTTTCAAATGTATAAACCAGCAGAAAATAATATGTCTAAAAGTATTGAAGCTATAAGAATAAATAAAGTTAAATTAATAGTAACTCTGCCTTTAGGTTTAGAAAAAGCTGTAAAAAAGAATCAAATGGCAAAAGTACAAGTGATAGGCGATGGTTCGGATCCGACTACAACTAATGTTGCTTTAGGTTATGCCAACATGATAATTGCAAGCGTGTCGAGAGATATACTTTTAGATGAAGTAAAAAGTAGGGGGTTTAATCCTAAAACCATACCTATGGTAGAGAGTGTGCCGAGAGTGTGGTATAACCAGGAATTAAAAAGTTCTAATTTTATTATTCCAGGTTTGATAGCCATAATAATGATGTTGATTGCAGCTTTGCTCACTTCTTTAACTGTGGTAGGAGAAAAGGAAAAAGGAACCTTTGAACAGCTAATATCAACTCCAATAAAACCTCTTGAACTTATGATAGGGAAAATAACCCCATATATTGTTATATGTTTGATAGATGTTGCGGAAATAGTTATTGTAGGGATATTATGGTTTAAGTTGCCATTTCAGGGAAATTATTTTACGCTTGTAGTATTTTCGTTTTTATTCTTATTTTGTGCACTTGGGCTTGGATTGTTTATTTCAAGCATTTCCTCAAGTCAGCAAATGGCAGTGATAGTGACTTCTTTTTCTACACTTTTGCCTTCTATACTCCTTTCTGGATTTATGTTTCCTATAGACTCTATGCCTTGGATAATAAGGTTAATTACCTATATATTTCCTGCAAGATATTTTATAACGGCACTACGAACCATATTTTTAAAAGCAGATACTGGTATGTCTGTATTATGGGGAGAAGCATGGTTTTTATTTTTTTTCGGAATGTTATTTTTACTTATTTCAGCAACAAAATTTAAGAAAGATTTGGGTTGATGTAATTTATCAAAGAAAGAAGGTATAAATGTATAAAGTTCCTACTGCTTTAAGTCAGATTATTCATATAATAAAAAAAGAGCTTATCGAAATCAAGCGTACTGGTATTGGCCGGTTTTTAATTATTGTGCCCATAGTACAAGCAATTATTTTTGGATTTGTGGCTGTTACTGATATCACACATGTAAAAACAATGATTTGCGACGAGGACTCGTCGGTTATGAGCAGAAGCTTGGCTGATAAGTTTTTCAATAGCGAATATTTTACAGTCGTAAATGTTTCCAAAACGCCTGAAAATATAAAAAAAGAGTTTGGCTCTAATAAAGTAAAAATATGTATTCGCATTCCAAAAGATTTTTCTAAAGATATAGAAAAAGGCAAAAAGACACAAGTACAGCTTATAGTGGATGGCTCCGATTCAAATAGTGCCGGAATATCTATGACCAGAGCGGTTTTAATAGTTCGCGGATTCTCGGAGTTAATATATGAAAAGAAAATGGCAATAATGAAAAATATTATAGGACCTCTGCCTTCTTTAGTTATGGAAGATAGGATTTGGTATAATCCAGAACTTAAAAGTGCAAACACTATGGTTCCTGGTGTCATTGCTATGATAGTAACTATAGTTACACTTGTAATTACAGCGTTGTCGCTTGTCAGGGAAAAAGAATCAGGGAACATAGAACAAATGCTGGTGACTCCAATCAAACCATGGCAGATAATAATCGGAAAAATATTTCCTTATATCTTTATTGCCTTGTTGGATATTATACTGATAATAATAGTGTCTTTATTAATATTCAATATAGATTTTGCTGGTAATTATTTATTGCTGATTTCACTCTCTCTAATTATGATTTTAACTAATTTGGGGATAGGAATACTTATTTCCACTATTTCAGCAACACAGCAACAAGCCATGCTCACTTCAATATTTTTTATGATGCCAAATATATTGCTTTCAGGCTTTATATTTCCTATAAAAAATATGCCTGAGGTTTTACAGTGGGTGACATACCTTATTCCTATGAGATATTATCTTGTGATAGTTCGTGGAATTTTTCTAAAAAACCTTGGATTTATGGAACTTTTGCCACAAACTTTCGCACTCACTGTATATGGTTTGATTGCCTTTACTATAGCAATAAAACAGTTTAAGAAAACAGTGGGATAGTAAGAATAAACAATAAAAAACTAAACTTAAACCACTTGAAAATCATAAAATAATCAATTATAATTAACACACTAAATCTTACTAAACGGTGATGTTATGAAAATCATGAAACTAATCAAAGCTTCCATACTTTTGTGCTTGCTTCCTGTATTTGCCATTGCTAATAATTCATTTAAGGATGGTAATGCTAATTATTTGCAAGGCGATTATGCTAAAGCCATGGATGGATATGCTCAATTCATAAAAAATAAACCAAATTATTTTGAAGGTTACTACAATGCGGGTAATGCTTTATACAGGCAGGAACAATATGAAAATGCACTTAAAATGTATAATAAAGCACAGGAATTAAATCCTAAAGATGAAGATACAAAAATAAATATACAACTCACAGAAAAAAAAATAAAGCAAAAGGACGAAAATAAGGATAAAAAAGATAATAAACAAGATAAAGGAAAAGATGGGAAAGATAGCAAAGACCAGCAAGGAAAAGGGCAAGAGAGTAAAGGCAAAAATGGTAAGGGACAGGAACAAAAAAACCAGCAAGCAGGTCAAACTCAGCAAAATAGTGGAGCCGGACAAGGACAGAAAAAAGCAGAAGCACCAGCTGACCCACAAAAACAATTAGGTATGTCTGCTGATGAAGTACAGGCCTTAATGAATATGACGCAAAAGTCAGAGAAAGAATATAAAAGTTATTTTGGAAAGCAAAATAACAAAAATCAGCAACAAAATGATTTTCAAAATGTGTTTAATATGTCTCCACAAGAGATACACAATTATATGATGAGGCAAATGATGAATCCAAATGAGGTACAGCAAGCGCCTCAAAAGAGTAATAGCAAGGAAAAAGATTGGTGAAAAAATATTTTACAGAAGATATTCCTGGGCTAATAGACGGTTACGAAGACCGACCAGAACAGGTACAAATGGCAGAAGCAGTGAAGCTGGCTTTGATTAACAATGACTGTCTGATTGTAGAAGCTGGAACAGGTGTTGGTAAAACTCTGGCTTATCTAATCCCTATGGCACAATACGCCCTCGCAAATAAAAAACGAGTAATTATTTCTACTTATTCCAAAGCCCTTCAAAGTCAAATATATAAAAAAGACCTTCCTCTTGTTACACAGATATTTCCTGATTTAAAATACGAAATAATATTTGGTGCTGCTAACTATGTCTGTGCAAGGCGAATGAAAGAGTTTAAAAGCAAGGGCTCGCTTTTTATCAATGCTTTAGAAGTGACGGACATGATGCACTTTATAAAAGAAGGTGAAGGACTGCGAGAAAACACGAAGTTCCATATACCAAATGAAGTGTGGCAGAATATAAACAGACAAAAGCCACTCTGTCAGGAAGAAGCATGTATACATTATAGAAAATGCTATTATTGGACGATAAGACATAAGTTGCGTAAGGCACATATAATAGTTGTTAATCATCACTTATTTTTTTCTGATTTAATGGTCAATAAAAAACTTCTTCCAGAATCTAATGCAGTAGTTTTTGATGAAGCACATAAATTGGAAGACACTATGAGAGATATGTTTTCAAAGAGAATATCATTTTTTGGATATTTGGAACTTTTGCAGGAGCTTGAAGAGTTTTTGAAGTTCAAAAAGAAGAATACAAAAAATGATTATAAAGAGAGAAGAGCACAAATAAAAGCGGCTAAACATGAATTTGAACAATTTATAAAAGATATACATCAGGAATTATCACTTTTAAAAACAGGTACAGCATTATTAAATCATAATTCAGCAGATGTAAATGCATATCTTGAAATAAGGGCAGGACTATCAGGAGTCATATATGAACTTAATGAATCAATAAAAGAAGAGGATGATAAGGGCAGAAAAAAATATACTGAATACCTGTTGCAAGAAGTCAACGAACAAGCAGAAGTACTTGAAATGTGGCTCAAAAAGAAAAGCAGCGCATATTTTTATTGGGCGGAAATAAATAAAGATAAAGACACTGTCTTGTATGTAACTCCGTATGAGCTCAAAAAAGATTTCGAAGAATATGTCAGATATAATTATGATTGCGTGGTATTTACCTCGGCAACTCTTTCTGCAGGTGAAAACTTTAATTATATGGTCAAGCAGTTTGGCTTAGATGATGCGATAACAGGGCTTTTAAAGTCGCCTTTTGATTATCAAAATAATGCTTTATTATATCTTGAAAAAACCTTGCCAGTACCTCAAGCAGATGACTTTAAAGAAAAACTCACAGAGCGGGTGGAACAAATAATAAAAATGACAGGCGGGGGAGTATTTGTTCTTTTTACTTCTATTGACCTTATGAAAAAATTGCATAAAGAAATATCTAAAAAAATAGAAAATATACCTATGTTTTTACAGGGGCAGGCTTCGCCTATGGAACTCGTGAAGGAATTCAAAAAAGAACCTTCTGTTCTCTTTGCTACATCTACATTTTGGCAGGGTATAGATATAAAAGGAGAAGCACTGAAATGCGTCATTATAACTCGCCTGCCTTTTGAAGTGCCAGAACATCCTATGCAAAAGGCCATATATAATCATGTCACAGATGAAGGTGGAAATGATTTTGCAGAAATAGCACTACCAAGAGCAATTTTCATGCTCAAACAAGGATTTGGAAGGTTGATACGCTCAAAGGAAGATTATGGCGTGGTTGCTATATTAGATAGCAGAATAACGGGAAAACCTTATGGTAAATTATTTGTAAAGTCTTTACCAGAAGCAAAAGTCACGACGGAAGTCAATGATATAGAAAAGTTCTTTAAAACAAGGATTGTAAAACCCATACAATTTTAGGTTTTTATACACAATTACTTGGCTTTTGGAAAATAGCATAATAATTGAATTATTATAAATAAATGATATAATCAAAGCAATAAAAACAAGGAGGCTTTATATGGAAAAAGTGGAATGGAATACAGCTCTTAGTACAGGGATAGAGATAATGGATAAACAACACAAAATATTCATTGAATTGTGTGATAATCTTGATCAATCTGTTTCTAATTCCGAGGCAAAAATGGAAATAATGGCTGATTTAAAATGTCTTGAATTTTATGCCAAGATTCATTTTGCTACAGAAAAGAAGCTTATGGGAGAAAAAAAATATCCTGAAAAAGAAGGCCATATGAAACTGCATAAATATTTTATGGATGAGATAGAAACTATTAAGAAAAAGATTGAGGCTGGGGAAAAAGGCGAAACTTTTGCAAAAAAAATAAAAGAAAAAATGACAGATTGGTTTATCATACATATAAATAAAACCGACAGGAAACTTGGAAAATTTATCAATAGCTTAAAGTAAGATTAAAAAGGGGTGAGTATGATAAGAGAACCTTTGTTTGCTGGGTCTTTTTATGATGCAAAACCAGAAGACCTGAAAAATCATATAACTGAAATGACAGGGGAACTGGTAAAAAAAACAAAGGCACTCGGTATCATAGCCCCGCATGCTGGATATATCTATTCAGGAGTAGTGGCTGCTCAGGTTTACTCTGCTGTTGAAATACCAAAAACAATAATAATATTAGGTCCAAATCATACAGGTCTTGGTGAACCTATATCGGTTTTTTCTGAAGGAAAATGGAAAACGCCACTTGGGGATGTTGCTATTAATGAAAGTTTAGCTACTGACATATTAAAAAAATGTAAAACTGCTTTGAAAGATACAACTGCACACGCGAAAGAACATTCCATAGAAGTTCAATTACCTTTTCTACAATATCATAATAAGAATTTTGATTTTGTGCCCATAGTGTTGGGAGATTACAGTATAGAACATTTAAAAGAGCTTGCTGTAGCTTTAGCAAAATGCATAGAAGGAAAAGAAGTTCTTATTATAGCGTCTTCAGATTTGACACATTATGAAGAGGCAGAAAGTGCACGCGCCAAAGACGCACTTGTGCTTGACTCTATAGAAGCGCTTGATCCGGATAATATGTATGATGAGATAAAAGATAACGACATATCTATGTGTGGTTGGATGCCTGTTTATGTTCTTTTACAAGCGTGTAATATACTTGGTGCAAAAAAAGGAAAAATTATTAAATATACAAATTCGGGCGATGTGAATGGAGATTATAGTGAAGTCGTAGGATATGGAGGAGCCATAATAATATGAAAGATTTTACATTGCTGTTTCCTAACAGAGTATATTTTGGAAATGATAGTCTTGAAAGTCTTAAAAATGCTCCTATCAAAGGAAGACGAGGTTTGATTATTACAGGTAAAAACTCTGCAAAAAAATCTGGCCTATTAGATCGAGTAAAAAAAATAATCAAACATACGGGCAGGGAAGTCTTTATATTTGATGATGTAGAACCAGAAGTGTCAGTAGAGACGGTTGACAAAGTTGCGGATTTAGCCAGACGCTATAAAACGGATTTTTTTGTAGGTTTAGGCGGAGGCTCTGCCATAGATTGTGCGAAGGCAGTATCTGGAATATATAAAGACAGGTTAAGTGTGAAAAGTTATCTTGATTCAAAAATACCATTAAGAAGAGATACAGGTTTTCTTATAGCCATACCTACTACTTCAGGTACAGGAACTGAAAGTACCAAAAATGCAGTTTTGACATATACACAGAAAAAAATAAAAATAAGCTTGCGTGGTGATTCTTTAGTGCCATCGATTGTTGTTATGGATCCAGAACTTACATATACATTATCAAATGAGATTACAGCATATACAGGTATGGATGCTCTCACGCATGCTGTGGAGTCATATTTTTCATCAAATGCCAATGAAATAACGGAAATATTGTCTTTAAAGGCCATGTCTTTGATTATAGATAATATAGAACTCGCTTGTAATAAGCCAAATGATAAAGCGCGCTATGATATGATGCTCGGAAGTTTTACGGCAGGACTTGCTTTTGCAAACTCTGGTTTAGGTGCAGTTCATGGTATTGGTCATCCTGTGGGTGCAGTTTTAAAACTTCCTCATGGCTTTGTTAATGCAGTATTGCTTCCGCATATTTTGAAATTTAATTTAAGTGCCATAGAAGGCAAAATGTTGCAGCTTAATAAAGCAACAGGTTTAGATATTATGAAAGTAATAAAAAATTTAAATAAAAGAATGGGAATACCGAAAAAACTTTCAGGGGTATATAAAGGCGCAGAAAATAAACTTGAGGAGATAATGGAAAGGGTTGAGTACACAGGTTCTATGGCATACAACCCTGTAAAAATGAATGATAAGAAAGTAAGACAGGTCCTAAAAGGGGCGCTTTAATGAAGGAAAAGAATCTTGTTAAAAAAATTGAAATAGTATTTCTTTTTTTGTTAATTATTTTTACTGTTATTTATCGGTTGCAATCCATAAATATGCCTCTCGACAAAAATGAAGGTGCTTTTGCTTATGCGGCAGTACAGGTTTCGCATGGGAGTTTGCTTTATAAGGATGTCTTTGAACACAGACCACCAATGATAGTTTATATTTATAAGACAGCTTTTTCTTTGTTTGGGCAAACCCAGCTGGCAATCAGGAACTTTACCACGCTATATCTTATCGCCACTCTCCTATTAATGTATATGCTTTCAAGAATTATTTGGCGCAGCGCCTTTATTTCTATGTTAGCGGCTTTTTTCTATATACTATATCAGCATAGTCTTATCTTTCAGGGTTTGACAGCAGATACGGCAATATATGCACAGCTGCCTTTGATTTTATCAATTTTGTTTATATTTAATAGGGATGAAAAATATGAGCTGGTGAATTTCAGTATATCCGGTTTTTTTGCTGCCGTGGCACTACTTACACACTTAATGACATTATTTTTCGCTCTTGTTCCAATTATTTATATATTGGCATATTGTAAAAAAAATAAAATAAAGAATCTTATAAGCTTCATTGTGGGCTATGTGGTTCTAATCGCTATGGTGATAGGATGGGCAGTACTTAAAAATAATTTATTAGATATGTATAATGGTCTTATCTTTTATAATTTTGAAGCATTAAAGTTGAGTATTAAAAGTGTGATAAATTATGCAACATTTCAAGGTTGGATGGCTTTTGCTTATGCTAATATTTTTCTTTGTTTGTCTATTATTTATGCTGTTTGGATGTTTTATAAAAGGAAAAATAACGAAATTGATTTTTTACTCATTGCAACACTTTTTGTTTTATATTTGGGTATTATTCTTTCAAATAATGTTCCTTCAAATTTTTATCTAAGCTTAATACCTGCAGGTAGTCTTTTGGGGGCTGTTATGATAAATGACATGTATATTATATTAACAAAAGAAAAAACAACAAAAAAATACATGTGGATGCTTTTAGCAGCGTTTATGATTGTAAATACTTTGGCAATTTTAAAAGCAAATCATATAGGACAGTTTTTAAATAGTAATAAATATGCACAGGAAATATTGTATGAGGAGAGTAGCATAGTTGAGACCATAGCTTCAGGTTCTCAAAATAAAGAAAAAAAAGACAATTTTATTTTTGTTTGGCCTGATATGCCAGAAATTTATTTTATGAGTGGGGTAAAAGCGACATCGAAATATGCTTATGCTTATCCTTTAGAAGTTTTTAGGGAAGACAAGATAAAAGTACTTGATAATTTTTTTTATGGTAGGCCTGCTTGGGTAGTTATGCAAAAAGGCACTTATCAGCCTTTTCAGGCATTTTTAGATAATTATTATGCTAAGGAAATGCAGACGCAAAATTTGGTATTATATCGGAGCCTTTTGTATTAAGATGGTTATAAGGGGGAAGAATGGAAAAAGTTAACGACAAAGAAATAGAGTTCAAAAATACAGTATCAGGTTCTAAATATCTATTTACCGCTGATAATAAATACGCTTTTGGAACTGCCTATCTGCGTCCTAAAGATGAGATAAAAGAGCACAGCCACGAAGATGAAGCAGAACTTTTTTATTTTATAACTGGAACCCCAATTTTTGTATGCGAAGGTCAGGAGTTTAGGGTAAAGCAGGGTGACGCTTTTAGAGTAAAGGCAAAGGAAAAACATTATATAAAAAATGATACAGATGCAGTAGTACACCTTAACTTCATAAAATTAAAAGAGGTGTGAGATGAATTCAAAAAGACTCGAACAGATATTAAAAGCAGTATTTGCTTTAGTTCTGGTAGGGGCCATATATATTGCTTGCATGAGTTCGTTTGCGGATTCAGCTACTTTGCATCATGCATTGTTGGGAAAAGAGTTTGTAAAAGAAATGGGTTTCCCAAAGGCTGACACGCTCTCATATACTGGAGACGCAAAGTGGAATAAAAGTTCTTGGTTATTTGATATATTTACATACAGCGCAGCTTTTACAGCTGGTGTGAAAAACTTGGTTTACTTTAAATTGTTTTTCTTCTTGTTAACAACTTTTATGTTATTTCTGATTGTCTTTAGGAAACAAAAGGGAAAGTATATCTCAATAACTATACCAATAGGTCTTTTTGGTCTTATTTTAATCAATTATTACTTAAATATAGCACCGCAGGCTTTTTCAGTTATATTTGCTGCATATTTTATGTATGTCTTAGAACAGGAGCCATCAAAAAGAAACGCTTTTCTGTATTATACACTTCCATTTATTTCTCTTTTTTGGGCAAATATTGACAACACTGTTACTATAGGTACTGTGTTGATATTTATTTACATTATGTATTATATTGTTGATATGGCGGAAATGCCTGAGAAGAGAGATAAATATAATTCTCCAGCTATTTTGATTGCTTTTGCTGGGTCAGCAGCGGCTTCTATATTAAGTCCTTCTTTTGTCACTCCTTATACTTCTCTTGTACAAAACTTTGTTGTTGGTCAGTCTTCATGGTTACAGTTTATAAAAGGAAGTGCCCCAGAAAAAACTCAGGCAGTACTCCTTGGAGTATATTTACTTATATTTATTATAATAATTGCGTTAAACGAACGCGGAGCAGATGTAGGGAGAAAATCAGAACTGGTAAGGGATATTATGACTACTCTTATCCTTTTAGCGGCCTGTGCTTCTGATATGGCTTATGTACCAGTTTTTATAATAATAACGCTTCCTATAGTTATGTATTATGCATATCTAATTTTTAGATGGAGTTATGTGTGGCCAAAACAATTAACTGAAACACATTTGGTTCGTATTAAAAACTTTTTGTATATTATTATGATCCCAATAGTTTTAATTTACGGAGTTAATAAGTTTATGGAACCAAAAGCAAAACTATATCCTGAAAATGCTGTGGCGTATATTATGAATGCCCAACCACCTAAAAATATTTTTACCGTAGTTAATTGGACTGGCTATACAGGTTACTATCTTTCAACCTATAAAACAATGTGGGATGGCAATTTTTTAAGGGACCAGAATGTAAAAAAAGAATATGATATAATTCTTAAAGGGGAAGCGGACATAAAGCCCATAATAGTAAAACAAGGCATTAAAACTTTTCTTCTGCCTGCAGGAACTGTGCTTGAAGCAAGATTGAAAACTATTGGATTTAAACCTGCTTTTTTTGATAATGATACGATAGTTTTAGTAAATACGGTAGCAACAAAAGATTATTTTAAATTCATAAATCCTTTTCAAAGTGGCAGTTTTTATGACAAAAAAAATTACAAGGCAGCTTTAGCAGAACTGAAAGATTTTGCTGTGAAGTATCCGTCAGTCAAAGTTCATTCATTAATCAGTAATATGCTTAGGGATGGAGATGTAAAAAAAGCTGTAGAATATTTGGAAAATACTATTATAGATTTCCCAGAAGAATATCCTTTATACAATACTCTCGGCAGGCTTTATTATGAAGAAGGTGAACTTAACTCAGCTATGGATATATGGGGACAGTCAAAAGAAAAGGATTTAGTTACAAAGCAACTAATGAAGGAAGTCGCAACAAGATTAAAAAATAATGAAGAATAATATTTTAAATATTTTTGAGGTGGAATTTGGTATTGCCGGAAAAAAGACAAGCATTAGATGACAAATATAAAGCTTTAAATATTAAACCTGAAGATATCGTAGAAAAGTTCATGACTTCTGGTAATAAGGGCGGGCAGAAAGCAAATAAATCTTCTACTGCTGTTTATTTGAAGCATTTGCCAACAGGGATAGAAGTAAAGTGTAAGGAAACAAGAGAACGAGAGCTAAATAGGTTTTTAGCCAGAAGAACTTTAGCATATAAGATAGAAGAGCAGTTGACGGGAACCTCAGATAGAATAAGGGAATATGATATGATAAGGAAGAAAAAATCAAGAAGCAAAAAACGCGGAACAAACCAACATAATAAGGCAGAAAAATAAAACATTTAATAGCTAAACCCCATATTAACTCAAAAACTCCTTGAAAAAGCCAATGGCATGTGATAAATTTACTATGCTTTATATTGGCATGAATTTTGCTTGATTAGTAATAAAGGAGACTTAAGTGGCAATTACAAGAAAAGATGTAGAGTATATAGCACATCTCTCAAGACTGGAGATTACAGATGCTGAAACTGAAGAATATACAAAGCAGCTTTCGGATATATTGGAACATGTAAATCGTCTGTCAAAACTCAATACAGACAATGTTGAACCTCTGTATTATGTTATGGATATGAAAAATGTATTTAGAAAAGATGAAGTAGTGCCTTCGGTGGATAAACAGAAAGTATTTAAAGCAGCCCCAAGTATTGAAAATAATGGTTTTAAAGTACCGAAGATCATTTAAAAACAAGATAAAGGCAGTTTGGAGTTTTAAGTTTGAAGATAGATTATTATAAAACAGATAAGATTAGTTTGGAGTTTTAAGTTTGAAGATGAAAAAGTAGATAAAATTAGTTTTAAGTTTGAAGATGGATTATTAAAAAAATAGATAAGATTAGTTTTAAATTTTAAGATGGCAGGATCTCAA
Organism: bacterium; assembly: GCA_037138355.1. Classification (GTDB taxonomy): domain Bacteria; phylum Oederibacteriota; class PGYV01; order PGYV01; family Palsa-1178; genus PALSA-1178. The sequence goes on along the minus strand of JBAXIL010000021.1, from coordinate 483 downwards.
TATCTTAAAACTCAAAACTTAAAACTGCTCTTATCTCGCTCAAAGGTGTTATATGGAACTAAATCAACAAACAATAGAACAGCTGCATACGCAGTTGATAGAGAAGAAGATAAAACCAGCAGACATACTGGATAGCGTTTATAAACGTATTGATTCAGTTGACGCAAAGGTGAAGGCATATCTTATGTTAACAAAAGATTTAGCATATGATATGGCAACAAAAGCTGAAGAAAGAATTATGAAAAATAATAATGTCACTGATTTAACTGGCATACCAATAGGTATTAAGGATAATATGTGTCTTGAAGGATTTAATACAACTTGCGCTTCAAAAATGCTTGAAGGTTATAAACCACCATATACAGCAACGGCTCTAAGCAATCTCATAGAGGCCGGCGCGATATTTACTGGTAAATTAAATATGGATGAGTTTGCTTTTGGTTCTTCTACTGAAAACTCTGCTTATCAGACAACTTGTAATCC
>JBAXIL010000020.1:0-29407 GCA_037138355.1 bacterium | reverse complement strand
AAAAGCGGTTTTGCTCGTCCTTTTGAAGATTCAAACCGTATATCTGATAATTCCAAACTAAAATCCATACCATTACCATTATTCCAATGTTTCCAATCATATATAGGGTCATTTTTCCATCTATCTATTATTGGTTGCGTTGCAGGATTTCCTTTTAAGAGACTTTCTTTTATCCAAATTTCTATAGAAGTGCCTCCCCAAGAAGAATCGATTAACCCTATAGGGATATTAATTTCTTTTTGTAAATGTTTAGCAAAGAAATATGCCACTGCAGAAAATGTCTTTGTATTATCAGCCGTACATTCAGTCCACACGCCTGCCGCTTCCTTTAACGGAGTTGGCAATGCTTTCTGCTGTTGTAAAAATAATCTTATATTAGGTTGGGGCTTGAAGTTTTTTAATTCATCAGCACCATCAAATGTGTTTCCAAGTATCCATTCCATATTTGACTGACCTGAACAAAACCACACATCCCCAGCCAGCACATCTGTAAAATGAATGATTTCATTTCCACAAATAACTTTTAACTCGTACGGACCACCTGCCGTAATAGGTAGAAGTTTGACTGTCCATTCACCATTTTTTGATACAATCCCAACTACGCTTTGTCCTGCTATGTCTACAATAATTTTTTTGCCAGGTGATGCCATACCAAATATTTCAAGTGGAACATCTCTTTGCAAGACCATATGCTCGCTAAAAATCGGGCTCAAACTTAATTTCATATCTTTTTCAACTGCCAATACAAACCCAGCAAAAACTACAACTACTAAAACAAGAAAAAGAATGATTTTCATTTTATTGACAACTCCCATAGTTTGATAATATTTCATTAAAATTTGCGAAAAGATATTTGAGGTTATTTAACAAGAAAGCTTAAGGCTTTACAACTGAAATTTCCATTACCTTTTGTGTTTTATTATTTAAATCCTGTGACCGCATAGGGTCGATTGCGTTTTCTATAAACAAATGCAAAAAGTCCATCATTTTATCCAAATCAGAATCTGTTATTTCCTTAAAATGTTTTCCACAAAGACACTTCGCATAAATATTCCCTGTCTGGTGAACACAATCTAATATCTTTTTTAATTTGTCATCTTTTATCGCCGCTATTTTTTCAGCAAGCGGCTGTAACATTTCCATACCATGTTCTTCCGTTAAATAAGCATCTATAAATCTGCCTGCTAATAAAGCCGCAGCGTTTTTCATATTATTATTTTTTGCCAAAAGAAGCTCTTTATAAATCTCCAAAATCCGAGGTTTTAAGTATTTTTTATATTCAGCGGAGATATTAAGGCCATTATATCCAGGAACCATTTCTTCCCTGTCAACCCTTGCTTGCTTTATGGTCATAACCTTATTGTCGTCCACATAACCTTTGAGTCGAATATCTATAATAAAAAATATTTTTGGTGGGTGCATTCCTTCAGTCACAGGATGTGTAAGGATATATAATACAGTCATATTTTTTTCAAACTTTTCACACATATCAGACTCGTCTTTTTCCCATTTTCTAAACTTCGATATTTCTTCAGGAAGACTTTCTATATCTATAGTGGCGTTTAAAACATGAACTTGTTCTATATAATAAAAGTCCTCGCGTTCTTCATTGGGGTATCTGCCGAAAACACTGAATTTGGGTTTGTCGCTGAGAAGTTTTTCTAATGTAGTTTCAATATTATTGTCGGTAAGTACAAATTTGTTATTGAGTAAATAGCTGTAATCAATTTTCATAATTACCTCCGCTTTAAATATCCTCAATCTTTAACAACAAAATTATATCACAAAAATTGAAATATATATGTTTTATTCAGAGAGTTTTTTAGCCAGTTTGACTGCATCATAAGCGTCTTTAGAGTAACCATCTGCTCCTATTTCCTTAGCATAAGCATCGGTTACTACGGCTCCGCCTATCATAAACCTGCATTTTATACCCTGCTTTTTGGCAAGGTTAATCACAGTTTTCATCTCTATCATAGTAGTAGTCATTAATGCTGACAAAGCCACGAGCTTGGCACCTGTTTGAGATATTTTACTTATAATGGTAGTGGCACTTACATCTTTTCCAAGGTCTATGACTTCAAAACCATAGTTTCTAAGCATGAGCGCAACTATATTCTTTCCTATATCGTGAACATCGCCTTTGACAGTGGCAATCAGTACAATCTTCTTTTCTATTTTTTTACCTGCTTCGCTTTTTAACAAAGGTTCCACTATAACAAATGCCGCTTTCATAGCATCTGCGCTGGCAATTAGCTGAGGTAGGAAATATGTTTTCTTTTCATATAAATCCCCTACAAAACTAATGGCAGGAATTAATTTATTGTCTACTATATCCGAAGGTTTTTCTCCGGCTTTTAATGCCTGCTCAATAAGTTTTTTTATGGACTCAGGATTACCATTGACCACAGCATCATAAATAGTTTCCTGCGTCGCAGGTTTAGAACTTTTGGAACCCAAACCGCCTTGAGTTTCTGCAAATCTTTTTATGTAGATCTCACTTTTCTTATCTTTCATAGTGAGAACATCTGCCGCCGCTTTTACATTCATTAGAAGTTCAAGCGACGGATTGGCAATAGCCATTGTTAAACCGCGGTCAACTGCCATAGCAAGAAATGCCGAATTGATATAACCGCGTTCTGGAAGACCAAAAGAAACATTTGATAATCCAACTATCGTTCCAAAGCCGTTTTTTGAAGAGTTTGATATGAGTTTTAATGTTTCTGCGGCAGAATCTTGATTTGCCGACACAGTCATGACAAGTCCGTCTATGATTATATCTTTATTAGTAAATCCAAACTTCATAGCCGCAGTAAAGACCTTATCAACTATTAACTGCCTTTTTTCAGCTGTCTCTGGTACGCCTTTGCCACCAAGTGGCAACAAGACAAACATTGCACCGTATTTGGCTGCTATGGCTAATAATTTAGTCATTTTTTCTGGCTCGCCTGAAATGGAGTTTATCAAAGCCCTTCCAGGATAAATCCTGAGCGCTGCTTCTATAACTTCAAGTGAAGGCGAATCTATACACAAAGGCAGTTCGCTCAAAGAGCTCAAAAGTTCTACTGTTTTTACCATAACATCTTTTTCTATAATACCGGGCATACCTACATTAACATCCAGCACTTGAGCCCCGCGCTGTGCTTGTTCAAAAGCAAACTTTCTTACCTCTTCTGTTTTACCTGATTTAAGCTCTTCTTGTAATTGTTTTTTTCCAGTCGGATTAATTCTTTCGCCAACAACAACCACGGGTAAGTCCTGTGCTATGAAAACAGTCTTTCTTGCCGAGGTTATAGCAGAATAATTTTTAGTAATATTTTTTTCTTGTTTTATTTTAGCTAATTGTTCTGTTATCCCTGCAATACAAAGTGGCGAAGTACCACAACAACCACCCAAAAGATTGACTCCCGCTTTTACAAATGATTTTGTATATGAAGAAAACATTTTGGCATCCATATCAAAAACGGTCTTTTCATTTACAAGTCTTGGAAGACCTGCATTTGGTTTTGCCAAAAGAGGAACTTTCGCATACGGTTTCATAAGCTCTATGACTTTTACCATTTCCGCAGGACCAGTAGAGCAATTAACCCCTACCACATCCGCGCCGAGCGATTGCAAAGTGATTAAAGCAGTAACTGGATCAGTGCCAGTCAAAGTTCTCATGTCTTTATCAAAGGTCATAGATACAACAACTGGAATATCAGAAAATTCCTTACACGCGAGTAAAGCGGCGCGCGCTTCCTGTATGTCTAACATAGTTTCTATGACAAATAAATCCACTCCGCCTTTTAAAAGACCTTTTACCTGTTCTTTAAAATGATTTACACAAGTTTCAAAAGGCATATCACCAAAGGGTCTTGGAAAATGCCCCATAGAGCCAATATTTCCTGCCACAAGACCGTTTTTGCCGATTGCTTTTCTTGAAATTTTAGCCAGTCCTTCATTAATTTTTAAAACTTCTTTTCCATGTCCGAACTCATCAAGCTTTGGTTTGGTACCACCGAGCGTGAAAGTATATAATATCTGTGAGCCAGCTTTTACATATTCTTTTTGTAGGTCTATCAATGGTTTAGGATTTTCAAAAGCCCATTTTTCAGGACAAGCGCCTTTTGGCATGCCTCGCTGTTGCAAAGCCACGCCAGTAGAGCCATCAAGAACTACAATGCCCTTTTGTATTAAATCCTGTAATTTCTTTTTTGCATTTATTTTTTTCGCCATTATAAACAGCCCCTTTGTTAATTGATTATTAATAATGTATCACAGATAAAAAACATTTACAAATATTTTTGCTTTAAACCACGCCTGCGATTGCGATTACGCTTTTTTCTGGCGTTAAGATATATCTGTCAGAAATACTTATTCCAATTTTAGAAAGCTGCAGTGTTTCGTGTATCACTTTTTGACAATCTATTTTTAAATCTCCATAACCAGGAGAAAAACGCCTTGTTATACTTCTACCTTTTTTTGCCAGTTGTATACTAAGGAACTCCTGCATCCAATCAAGCCCTGTATCCGCAGTTTCTGAACCTACAGCATCCAATATGACTCCAATCGCATTATTCCCTAACTTCATTTCCAAATCCCTACGCTCAACAATACCAGTACCAGCAGTGGCTGCCATAAGAAGAACTTCACTACTTGCTTTATAAAGTTCTGCCACCTGTGCGCTCTCTATAATAACTCCGTTTTCAAGAGTTAAGCTTGTTGTAGATTTCGAAGTAATTTTCAAGAAAAGATAAGCACCTTTTAAATCACAAAGCATTCTACCAAGATTTATAGCTTCTTGTGTTTTTTGTTCTTGCTCTTGAGGTATAACTGTTTTACCTTTTTTATACCCCATGCGATAAAGTATATTTTCAAGAGGCGCCTGTGCGTGAATACGCTCAATGTAAACTATTTTTTCAATCATAATTTTCTCCTTAGTTTAATAGATTTTAACATAAAAGGATAAGATTTGCATTGAAAAATATGTATAGGTAGGTTTAACCTTATTGCGGAGTTTTGATTTACCTACTAAAAAAATCCTTAGCCAATCTCGCAAAATCATAATTCTTTGTCAGCATAGTCATATGACTACCTGTATCAAATATATAGGACTGATAATTACTGCTTTTCTTTTTAAGGTTATTTATCAACGCTTCCATACCAGGAACAGTTTCATCTGTTTTACTTCCTGTCAATAATACAGGTACTTTTATTTCAGACAAATCCTTATGATATAATTTTTGTCCCGTTTTTGCCGCTTGTAAAAGCATTTGCGTATCCATATCCACAACTTTTTCCCAGTTAAAACCATGGAGCATAAACCAAGCCAAACCCATTTCTCCGTTTTTCTCTGACAATCTCGCCTGCTTAATCTTCTCAGCCATTTCAACTGGTATTTGTTCACCTATAAAACTATCACAAATAGTTTTTATAACTAAATCTGGTCTTTCTAAAGATAGATTTAATCCTACTAAAGCACCGCCACTTGTTCCTATGACATAAGCTCTTTCCACTTTGAGTCGCTCAAACAAAGCAATTGCAACCTTAGCGTTTTCAAACCAAAAATCTTGCGGTAAAGCATCAAGCTTTTGTGATTTGCCATGTCCTGGATAATCAAACACAAAAACTTTAAAGTGTTTTTCATAATATCTTTTGATTTCTTTTTTAAACATAGAAGATGCCACAGAATTACCGTGAAGCAAAAGTAAATAAGGACCCTTTTTTCCGTATGTATTAAAATAAACTTTCTTATCATTATATTTAAAATATGGCATTTGCTTCTCCTTTTATGAGTTCTTAGAATAACCTTTGCTCTTAACTATTCTCTTACCTACCGCCATAGCAATTGCAGTTGTACAACTGGCACATTTTCCATACTCTTCAGAAATACAAATTTTATTATCATAAAGTTTATAGCTATCTCTATATTTTGACGGAGTAAAATTCGGCATAATTACATTTGCCCCAATTTTTAATGCCTGCTGACGGCCATCAGCAACTATCGTCCCCATCGCTGTTGTTGCTGGAAGGTTTGATTTTGGCAATATGAGTCGTATTAATGCCAGAGTTTTCAATGTCAAAAATATATCTGTATTTTTATGGTTTCTTAAAGAAGTATCCTGATGAGCAAGAAAAGGTCCTATGCCAACCATGGCAGGATTCAATTCTTTGAAATACATCAAATCATCCGCAATGGACTCTACTGACTGACCAGGAAGACCTACCATAATACCTGTTCCTACTTCATAACCTATTTTTTTTAAAACTTTTAGACAATTTTTTCTGTATATTAAATTATCATCCGTATGAAGCCGCTTAAACAATAACGGATCAGTTGTTTCTATTCGCAATAAATACCTGTCTGCTCCCGCCTTATAAAACTTCCTGTAAACTTCTGGTTCTCTTTCACCTACCGACAGCGTGATTGCCATGTCTAAATCATTATGAATTACCTTGACCGCTTCAAGGACGGTCTTATCATAACCCTGATCTTCTCCTGACTGCAAAACCACAGTCATTGCTCCGCACTTTTTCATATAAACTGCCGCTTCAATTATTTCTTCAAGCGTCATTCTGTATCTTTTGACTTTTTTATTTGATTTATTAATGCCACAGTATTCACAACTCTTGCGACAATAGTTTGAAAACTCTATAATTCCACGAATGTAGACTTTGTTACCAAAATATTTCTTGCACAAACGAGCAGACTCGTCAAAAACAGGTTTAAACTCTTCTCTCGAAGTGACAGAAAGTAGTTTTGTTAAAACTTCTCTGTTTATGTCTCCACTTTGGATATCTTTAATTGCTTTTTCAATTGAAAACATTTTTATTTCACCATTTCTTCTAAACTTTTTTTAAAAAACTATAAAATTCCATTAACTTCCGGAAAAGGTGCTATCACTCTCTTCAAAACTCCTTGTACATACGAGATTGCCACACCATAATTCGTGATTGGGATGCCCGCTTTCTTGCAATCCGCAATTCTTGCCATCATTTCCTGTTTATTTATCATACAGCCGCCGCAAGCAATGGCAAGCTTGTAATTTTTGACATTTAGGCTGACATAAGGTCCGGCATTGACCTCAAACTCGATGTTCTTGCCAGTGTACTGTCTAATCCACCTTGGAATCTTAACCCGACCAATATCGTCGGCTTGACTATGGTGGGTGCATGCCTCAAGTATCAAAACCTTGTCCCCATCTTGGAGCTGGTCAATGGCTTTTGCTCCCCGAACAAACTCCGAAAGGTCGCCCTTCTGTCTTGAAAACAGAATTGAAAATGTGGATAACTTTATGTCCTCTGGAACATCTCCGGCAGTTTTGAGAACAACCTGAGAGTCGCAAATCACGAGGGATGGTTTTGTGGATAAGTTTTGGAGCGCAAACTGAAGCTCCCTGTCCTTGACAATTAGAGGCACCGCATCATTGTCAAGGCAATCTCTTATGACCTGAACTTGAGGCAAAATCAATCTACCTTTTGGCGCACCAAGGTCAATCGGCACGACCAAAACCACAAAATTTCCAGGACTAATTAGGTCACCAATTATTGATGAATTTTCAATTGAAATCTTTGACCCTTTTTGTATTAATATGTCTCTCGCTTTATCAATGCCTTTTCCTAATGTACAACTTAAAGAAAAATAAGTAATGCCCTTTTTGTTTAACTCATTTTCTTTTTGTTCATCTATTACTTCAATGTCTGTTTTGTTAAAGAAAACAACTAATTCTTTACCCATTTCTTTTAGCTCTTTTATCAGCTCTTCATCATAAGAATTGTAGCCCTCAAAAGTGGTAATTATGACAGCAAGGTTGATGTGTCGGATTATCTCTCTGCTCTTGGCTACTCGCTTGTCTCCAAGCTCACCTTCGTCATCTATACCCGCGGTGTCGTAGATGTAAACAGGACCTAAGCCAGCAATCTCCATTGCCTTGCCAACAGGGTCAGTCGTAGTTCCTGGGGACTTATCCACAATGGCAATATTTTGTCCTGTCAAGGCGTTAATGAACGATGACTTGCCAGCGTTTCGTCTGCCGAAAATCCCTATGTGTAGTCTGTTTGAAACTGGAGTCTCTTGCACGGTCTTTTCACCTCGTAAAATTAGGGGCAGTTTGGAGTTTGAAGTTCAGAGTTTAGAGTTTGGAGGAATAGCCTATCAACACCTGAAACTCTAAACTCCAAACTTAAAACTGCTCTCATCTGCCTTATCTGTCTTCATGCCCTCAATCTTTCCTAAAACCCAGCATCGTCAGCCGGTCAGGTCTGACTAATTCGTCGTATTTTTGAGCCGTCAAGAGACCATCTTCAACAAAGATGTCTTTTGCTGTCATACCAGTTTTTTTGTGCTTTTCGTAAGCCAAAGCAGCGCTGTCATGCCCTACAAATTGACTCAGGTAGGTAAAAATCGCCACCGAGTCACTTAAATTTTTATTTATTTGAGCTTCATTTAGTTTTAAACCTTTTATAACTTTAATATCCAGTGCTTGTGCCGCATCTTTTACTAATTTTAAATTATTTAATACTAAATGTGCGACCAAAGGATAAAATTGATTGAGTTCCAGGTTTCCCATTGCTGCTGCCATAGAAATTGTCAAATCACTTGACATAACTTGCAAGCAAGCTTGTGTTACGAACTCAGGAATTACAGGATTTACTTTGCCAGGCATTATTGTGGAGCCCTCTTGCATAGCAGGTAGAATAAACTCGCCCAAACCACCCTTAGGTCCAGATGATAATATACGAAAGTCCTCAGATATTTTCATTAGATTAACTGCTGCTGCTTTTATAATGCCTGAAACCTCTACTATTGAGTCAAGATTCTGCGTAGCGTCCACAAGATTCTCTGCTCTTGATATATTTAGACCTGTTAGTTCTTTTAGTTTATCCGTTGCCTTGAATATATATTCTTTCGGAGCATTAAATCCTGTACCAATGGCAGTACCACCAAGATTTACTGTTTTAATTCTTTCTCTACTTTTAAATACTCTCCATCTGTCTCTTCCTACGGCTTCAGCATAGGCAGAAAACTGCATTCCAACGGTTATCGGAAGCGCATCCTGCATCTCTGTGCGTCCAAGTTTTACTATATTTGAGAACTCTTTTTCTTTTACTTGTAAACTTTCCTGCATAGCAGTAAAAACTGTTTCCAAATCATTTAAATAAAATAAAATAGCGACTTTTAGTGCAGTTGGAAAAGTATCATTGGTGGATTGATGCATATTTACATCATTTAATGGGCTTATAAACGAATATTCGCCTTTATTCATACCAGCCATTTCAAGTGCTCTATTTGATATAACTTCATTTATATTCATGTTCATAGAGGTTCCTGCCCCACCTGATAAGGGATTAACCACGATATCAGCGTAAAGTTCCTTCTCCAGCATTTCGTCTATGGCAGACAATATGGCATCTGCTTTGCCAGAATCAATGGAGTTAATGTCTTTATTGGTAAGTGCACATGCTTTTTTTACAAGAAGATAAGCTTTTATGAAATAGTTATCTGTTTTGCCTGAGTTTCCAAAGTTTTCGAGCGCTCTTGCGGTATTTATACCGTAATAACAATCGTCAGGAATTTGTTTTGTGCCTAAAAAGTCTTTTTCCTGTCTCATATTGTTCTCCGATAAGAATTGTTTGTGAGTTTTTTAATATTTATTAAACAAAAAAACTTAAAAATACAAATCTCTCTCGCCTTTTCTGATTCTTTCCAAATATTCTTCAACTAATCTTGCCATAGTTGGAGTTGCGTTCTCACGAACAAAATTCAAATATGTGGTAAGTAGCTTTTCACCTTTTTCTTTAACATTTGGTGACGCATAATCAATCAAATATTCCGCAAAAGTCAGAACAGCATTTGGTATGCAAAGTTTTTTCATTTTTCCTGCCTTAGCAAGTTCCATAAAGTCGCAACCTACCCTACCGCATCTGTAATCAGCAGTACAAAACGAAGGAATATAACCAAAGTCAATCAATTCTGAAATATAATCGTCAAGCGAACGCTTGTCTGCTATTTCAAACTGCTGTTTTTCCATAACCTTATTTACTTTTTCCTGTCCGTGCTTATAACCGCCTATTGCTATGTTTGTCCCTGCATCAGTTTGCGACACTCCAAGCTGTATTAGCTCGCGTCTGAACTCAGGTGTCTCTCTGGCTGTTAAAATAAGACCCGTATAAGGCACAGCAAGCCTTAAAACAGTGACTATTTTACGCATATCATCATCTGTCACCTTATACTTGTTATTGTTATAAAATGGCGTATTTATTGCTGGTTCTAAGCGTGGAAATGAAATAGTATGCGTTCCTACGCCAAACTCTCTGTCCATATCAGCCGCGTGATACATCATCGCAAGGACTTCAAACTTCCAGTCGTAAATACCAAAAAGCGCGCCTATAGCGACATCTGAAATACCGGCTTCCTGAGCGCGATGTAGTGCAAATAGACGCCATTTGTAAATTGATTTAATATGATCCTTACCGTGAAGCTGTTTGAAGCGTTCTTTATTGTATGTTTCCTGAAATATTTGATAGGTTCCTATCTGAGCCTGTTTAATAAGTTTATATTCATCCACAAACTGTGGTGCGGCATTTACATTTACTCTCCGAATCTCATCTTTTCCAAATTTGGCAGCATAAATTGCTTTCATAGAGCCAGCAATATATTTTGCATCCGACTCAGGACCTTCTCCATAAACAGCGAGTACTCTTTTATGCCCTACACTTGTAAATGCCTTAACTTCTTCTTTAATTTCTTCATAAGAAAGTACTTTATGATTTATTGCTTCATTACTTTCTCTAAAACCACAATAAACACAGTCATTTACGCACTCATTTGATAAGTACATGGGGGCAAATAAAACAATCCTATTTCCATAAACTTCATTTTTTACATATCGTGCAGCTTCATAAAGGTCTTCCCACACATTTTTATCTTCTATATTTATTAAATAAGCGGCTTCTTCAGGTGCTAAACCTTTTATTGTTTTTGACTTTGCTATTATTTCTGCTATTTTAACTTTATCAACCACGGACTTTTTATTTATCATTGAGTTTATATAATCATCATCAATAAAATCCTGTCTTTTTTCTGTTTCCAGATATTTATTTATCTTTGCTATCCTATCTTTTTTCCAAAGTAAATCTTTTTCCTTATTCATGTATATCACAACCTTTGTGTTATTGTAAAACTCGATATTTTAACTATAATAACTTATTTTGATTTTTATTTCAAACTAAAAAGGTATTATTATCTATATCATATATTAACCGGAAGGTTTCCCTTCCGGCTAATTATGAATTTAACTGACTATTTGTAGTACAAAGGCCTTGGTTTATAGTGATTATGTAGTAATTTATGGGCTTTTGGTGACAAAGGCTTCTCAAGGAAATCTTCGTACAACTTCTTCACATCTGGGTTTTCATGCGATAACCTTAATGTTGATTTCTTGTCATCAGCATAAATTCCTTCTGTTCTTTTCTTTCTTATCGCATTAGTTACCTGATATGGCTGTCCTCCACCTGCGATACAACCACCTTCACAAGCCATAACTTCAATAAAATCATATGGCATAGGTCCGCCTGCTTTTTTAGCAGCACGAAGTTCATCCATAACAGCACGAACATTTCCTGTACCATGTGCCACAGCCACACGGATCTTCTTTCCATTCACATCTATCTCACCTGTCTTAACTCCTTTTAAACCACGAACAACTTCTACATCAAGCTTATCAAGATTTTTTCCAGTCAACAGAAAATAAGTAGTTCTAATCGCAGCTTCCATGACTCCACCTGTCGCTCCAAAAATAGTTCCAGCTCCAGTATATGAACCAAGTATGTTATCTGCTTCTTCATCTTCTAAATCAAGAAGTTGAATACCGCTTGATTTTATCATTCTGACAAGTTCTCTTGTAGTGATAGACACATCCACATCTTGAAAACCAGATGAGCTCATATCTGCTGTTCTTGAAACTTCATATTTTTTTGCAGTACATGGCATGACTGACACCACAAACATGCTCGCAGGATTTATTTTTTCTTTTTCAGCATAATAAGTCTTTGCCAAAGCACCCACCATTTCATGTGGCGATTTTGCAGTAGAAAAATGTTCTATTAAATCAGGATAATACTTTTCAAGAAAGTCAACCCAAGCCGGACAACAACTCGTAATAAGCGGCATAGCTCCTTTTCCAGTAGTAATCCTGTTTATTAATTCTGAACCTTCTTCCATAATAGTTAAATCTGCACCAAAATTTGTGTCAAATATAGCCTTGAATCCAAGTCGCCTAAACAAAGCATATATTTTTTTTGTTAATATAGTTCCTGCAGGTAAACCAAAGGCCTCTCCTATAGCAACTCTTACTGCTGGAGCTAACTGGACTATGGGAAATACTTCAGGGTTTCCAAGTGCTGCCCAAACCTTAGGAATTTCACTAAACTCAACCAAAGCCCCTACTGGGCAATGTGCCGAACACTGTCCGCACTTAATACAAGGGCTGTCAGCCATTGATATATCTCCTGCTGGTGCAATGCGGGACTCAAAACCGCGACTTACAAACTCAAGCGCATAAACTTTCTGTATGTTTTGACAAACCTCTACACAACGACCACAATGAATACATTTAACAGGGTCTAAAACTATTGCCTGTGTTGAAGCATCTTTAGGTCCTGGCTGTAGCATTTCTTTATATGGTCTCGATCTTATTCCAAACTCTTCTGATAGAGTCTGCAACTCGCAATCTCCATTTCTTAAGCAAGTTAAACAAGCAAAAGGATGAGAAGATAAAATCAAATCAAGCACATTTTTTCTTACCTCATATAATTCACCATCATGTGTGGTGATTTCCATATTTGGTTCAATATATGTACAGCAGGCACGCAGAAGTTTTCTGTTGCCCTTTATCTTAACTACGCAAATACCACAAGATGCTGTCGCAGGTAAATCATCATGTTTACAAAGTGTAGGTATTTTTACATGTGCGAGTTTTGCCGCTTCAATTATGGTCATCCCATTGTCAGCTTTAAAAACTTTTCCATTTATTTTTATTTCTATCATTTTTCCGGTTACTTTTTCTATATACATGATTAACCTCTCTTGACTGCAGCAAATTTGCAGACGGTGTAGCATTCGCCGCATTTTATGCAGGCCTTTTGATCTATGATATACGGTTTTCTCTTCTCACCTGTTATACATTTTACAGGACATCTAACTGCACAAAGTCCGCAACCAATACATTTATCTGTAATAACAACATACTCCACGAGGTCGCGACATTTTCCTGTTAAACACTTTTTATTTTCTATATGCCTCATATATTCATCTTCAAAATACAATAAAGCAGAAGTTACAGGATTTGGAGTGGTCTGACCGAGTGCACAAAGAGAGGCTTTTTGCATAGCCAAAGATATGGATTTGATTTTATCAAGATCTTCTTTCTCTCCATTACCTTTGGTTATTTTATTTAATAGTGAAAGTATCTGAATTCCGCCAATTCTACAAGGCGAGCATTTTCCACAAGATTCATCCACTGAAAACTGCAGATAAAACTTATTTACATCTACCATGCAATCGTCCTCGTCCATTACTATCAGGCCGCCTGAGCCCATGATAGAGCCAATAGATTGAAGTGATTCGTAATCAATCGGCATGTCCAAAAACTTTTCAGGGATAACTCCACCTGACGGACCGCCTGTCTGAACTGCCTTAAATTTCTTATTATATTGTATTCCACCACAAATATCATAGACTATCTCCCTTATAGTAGTGCCCATAGGGACTTCCACGAGTCCTGGATTTGTGACTTTGCCAGTTACAGCAAAAACTTTAGTACCTTTTGATTTTTCAGTACCAATAGAAGCAAACCATGCTCCGCCTTTTTCTATAATCACAGGCACATTTGCCCAAGTTTCTACATTATTGATAAAAGTGGGTTTACCCCATAGTCCTGAAACAGATGGAAATGGTGGACGCGGCCGCGGATTTCCTCTTTTTCCTTCTATAGAAGCAATAAGAGCTGTTTCTTCTCCGCAAACAAATGCTCCTGCTCCCCAACGCAGTTCAATGTCAAATGAAAAATCAGTTCCTAATATGTTTTGACCAAGCAGTCCTTTTTCTTTTGCAGCACTGATTGCTTTCTCGAGTCTTTCAATAGCCAGCGGATACTCTGCCCTTATATATATGTAACCTTGATTTGCCCCGATTGTAAAACCACCGATTATCATGCCTTCAAGAACAGAATGAGGATCGCCTTCAAGAACACTTCGATCCATATATGCCCCTGGATCGCCTTCGTCAGCATTGCATATTACATATTTTTGTGGTCCTGGTTCTTTTTTTGTAAGCTCCCACTTCAAACCAGTTGGAAATCCTGCTCCGCCCCTGCCTCTTAAGCCAGATGCTTTCATCTCGGTAATAACTTTATCAGGATTTAAATCAAACAATGTTTTTTCGAGAGCTTTATAACCGCCTCTCAAAATATATTCATCAATAGATTCTGGGTCCATGTAACCAATGTTTCTTAAAACTATTTTAAATTGTTTGCTGGTTGTATCTTTTTCCTGTACAGGAAGATTTTTATTATCATAAGTTAAAACAAACTTTTCTACCCTTGTCCACTTCAAGTGCGCATCAATAATATCTTCTACATCTTCTACTTTAAACTTTGTATAGATAACATTTTCAGGCATGATTCTAACTATTGGTCCATTAGTTGTAAAACCAATAAATGGACTCCTGATGACTTCAAATCTATCTGTAAGAGTCTTTTCATTAACAAGTTTAACGATTTTGTTGTATACAGGCCTGTCTTTTTGCGTTTCTGGTTCCCATACAAAAATATACTGTTTATTCAAGTGTCGTCTCCTAATCTTTGAATATATTTAAGCCGGTATCTTTTGACGGCATAAATATTACGTAGTTATTTAAAATATTTTTCTTTATTACATGTTCACTCACTATTGAACGCGCTGCTTTTTCATCTACATTACCATAAAGTATTTCAGGCATGCCTTCAAGCTTCACTACCAAGTTCGGCTCGCAAAAACACATTCCAAGGCAACCAGTCTTTTTTAATTTTATACTTTCAAGTCCTTTGCTTTTTAATTCTTCTTCAAAAATTTTATATATTGTATCTCCACCAGCGGCAATACCGCAGGTTCCCATTGAAATCATAATCTCGCCTTTATGATCTGGCTTGAAGGCTTTTCTGAACTTTTCAAGATCGCCTTTTTTCATTTTATCCATTTGTGTTAGCCTCCTTAGCACTGTATTCCCCAAGTATCTTCGGCAGTTCTGCTTTCTGCAGATTTCCAAATGTCTTACCATTAATGACCATAACAGGAGCCAAACCACAACAACCTACGCATCTTACGATCTCAAGTGAATACAAACCATCATCACTTGTATTATTTACACTGACACCCAAAATATTTTCTATTTCCTGTATAATATCATTACCACCTTTTAGATAACAAGCAGTACCCATACAAACCGAAATCATATTTTTGCCTGGCTGTTTTAATTTAAACAAATGATAAAAAGTAATAATCCCATAAATCTTAGCAAGTGGTATGTCAAGCTTAACTGAAACTTCCATAGCTATCTTCCTCGGTACATAACCATAGATTTCTTGAATTTTGTGCAGTATCATTATTTCTTTTCCAGGTTTATCTTTCCATTTTTCCATGTAATCAAGTAAACCTTTGTCCAATTGAACGACTTCCTTTTCCAGCATCATTCTTTTATTACCTCCAAAGTTTGTTTGTGAAATAATTCACTAACTCTATAATAAAAAATAGAGAGTAAGAAAATTACTCTCCCTTTAACTCCACTGTTCCCTGACCCTCGGACTACAATATACAGATTTTTGATCTTTTTGTCAATAATAAAATTAAATTATTTTACACCTTAATTATAAGGGGTAAAAAACGATATAAAAATGAATGTCCTACTTATTTAGTATATATTTGAAAACTCTTGTGAAATATAGTCACAAAAACTGAACCAAATAGCAAAAATAGTCGGTAATATTGGGGTTTTATAAGGGTTTATACATTTCTGTAATAAGTATTCCAGTGTTCCAGTTACATGGGTGAGGACTTTTGAATTGAAAAAAGTTCAGAATATCTACGCTGGTTAAAATGCTATCTTTTGTCGATTTTTCCCAGAATAAGAAGCAACTTTGCTACTGCGTTCTAAATGTAGTTCTATAGAAATGTTATTTACTGCTTTCCATTTATCAAAATCAACTATGTCTTTATCCTGAATCACATCCCCTATTTCCAGAGAATCAAACATGGCAAGTCCGTGAGCTGGGTAATGATCCCCATCTTGTAGCTGCTTATTAACATCATTAAAATGAACATCCACCCGCCACGCCTTTTTCACAATACCTGTTTTTTTCCAATAATATGTGAACTCTATTTTATTTTCAGAAAGTTTTCGATAATCAAATCCTAAAAGTTGTATTCCTTTGGCATAATTGACATTCATTTTAACACTCGGCGAAATATTTTTTTTCAAAGCAATAAATGGGACTTTTAATTTTGATACTTTTTCAAGCTTATAGACATAGTACTTAGGTTTGCCTTCAAAATATGTGATATTTTTAAGAATAGGTTTGTGATCGTAGTAGACGCCGTTTATAATTTTAATATCTTCATTGACAACCTTTGCACCGTCATTATTCGCTATAATATATTTCTCCCTGCCTTCATCGTGCCTGGTGTAGTTTTTAACTATTTCCTTTTCGGTAGCTATGCCATAAATATTTCCGTAAAAATTCGCAAAATCATAATAATAATACAAAGCCACACAATAATGAATTCCCATATTTAGAGCAACAGCTTTTTGTTTGTCAGGAATGCTATTGATAGCAGTATCCAGACCGTCATTTACAGAATAAAAAGCGGCTATATCCATTGTTTTGTTAAAGGGCAACAACGCAAACAACATAAAGATACTTGCGGTTATAAAACCAAACACTTTATTTTTTGGACCAAGTAGGTCGTATAGATAAACAGCTGTCCTCGCCAAGAGCAAGGTAATAAATGGAACAATCACGACAAGATATCTTTCAAAAATCGGAACTCGCCGAAAAGTCATAATTGCGAGAGTAAAATAAAATAAAATAACTGTTAAGAAAATAATAATATCAGTCTTTTTGTGAGAGTTTTTCAAAGAAATTAATACCAAACCACCTATAATGGCAGCAATAAGTTTTGCTCCACCCATTAAGTTAAACTGATAATCTTTAATTATGTTGAGACCATCTTTAAAAAAGTTAAGGTCAATAGTCCCCTTGTAAGGGATTGGACTATTAGCAAGAAAAAGTCTAAAAGCATTAAGTTCCACAAGCCCAGCCCAAAGAAAAATAATTAAGCACATTAGAGCAATACCTTTTGCAAAATCAATCAAGGATCGTTTATAATCATTGTTCAATAGAATTATACCAATAGCAAAAGGTAAAAAGAAATACAAGCCAGTAAGCTTTGCCATAGCCGAAATCCCTATAAATATTCCAGTCCAAAAATATTTCTTTTCAGCAAACATGAGTAAAGATAAGAGAATAAAAAACATCATTATTTGATCGGTAAAAGCAGTCGGACCATAAATTACAAAATATTTTGTAAGCGCTGTAGCCAGTACAGCCAGTACGCCTGTGCGTTTGTCATAAAGTAATTCAGCTGCTCTATAAAGCACAAAAAATCCACCTATGGTACAAATAAAACTTGGAATTCTTGCTGTTGCTTCACTATTACCAAAAAGTTTTATAAAAAAAGCAATCATATAAGAAAGAAGTGGAAACTTATCAGTGGTGGTATTGTGTAGAAAAAAATCTGTGCCATCAGCAATCTTAAGCGCCCAATTAACATATAATGTCTCATCCATATGCATGCAATGTAAGCCCCACATAGAAAGTTGGTAAATGCCAGACATTATAACTATTAAATAAAAAATATAATCAAGAATTTTATCTTTCTCAAAAAAATCCTTTTTCACGCCTTTCTCCTTATATTGTCTTAATTATAACTCGAAACTTTAAAATATATTCTCAATTAATTATACTTCATTATTCATTTATAAGTCAATTTTAATAATGAGAGTTATATTTATATATTTAAAAATAGATATAATTATTTGTTTTTGGATTTATATTAAAAATATATAACGATAAAGAATTCTTTGTTTTATAATTGTAAATAGATATTTAAACAACCTTAATTACAATTAGTTAAACAAAAACTCCCCTTTTGGTGTATTCAGTATGAAGTAATTCATGAGACAAATGTCCAAGCGGTTCCTTCAAGAACTCCTTATATAGTTCCTGAACCTCTGGATTCTCATGAGACTTACGCAATCCTTTATTTCTATCTTCTAAATATATTGAGTCTGCCCTTTTCTGTCTTATTGCCCAATTCGTAGGTATTGGCTGACCACCACCACCCAAACAACCACCAGGACAAGTCATAACTTCTATGAAATGATAAGGAGATTCACCTTTTTCTATCTGTTCTAAAAGCGTCCGAGCGTTTTTAAGTGTATGTGCTACAGCAATTCTCACTTTCGTACCATTTAAATCTAATTCTGCTTCTTTTATTCCTTCAAAACCTCTGACCACTTTTAAATCTAAACTTGGAAGTGGCTTTCCTACCACTACTTCATAAGCGGTTCTAACAGCTGCTTCCATAACTCCACCTGTAGCACCAAACAAAACTGCCGCACCTGTGGATGAGCCAAGCGGACTATCAAATTCTTCTTCTGGAAGTCCAGCAAAGTTAACTCCAGCTTCTTTGAACATTCTTGCAAGCTCTCTTGTTGTTAAAACATAATCAACATCATAAAACTTTTCATCATTATTTAAATTCATTTTGTCTTTCCAGTAATCAAAAGCTCCACTCATTTCTGGCCTTTTAGCTTCATATTTTTTTGCAGTACATGGCATTATAGAAATCACACTGATTGTTCTTGGATCTATGTGCATTTTTTCTGCGTAATAAGTTTTTGCAATTGCACCGAACATTTGTTGTGGAGATTTGCAAGTAGATAAATGATCCACTTCATTTGGGAAGAAATGTTCTATAAACTTAATCCAACCTGGAGAACAAGAAGTAATCATAGGCAATGTACCGCCTTTTGTAAGTCTTTTAATCAGCTCGTGCCCTTCTTCCATGATTGTAAGATCTGCAGTAAAATTTGTATCAAAGACTTTTTTAAATCCAAGTCTTCTTAGCGCCGCCACCATTTTTCCAGTAACAAGTGCTCCTTGGTCCATACCCATGGCCTCGCCTATACCTACACGAATCGCTGGGGCTGTTTGGACAAGCACTACTTTATCTTTATCAAGCAAATCTTTCCAAACCATACTCGTATTATCTTGTTCTACTATCGCGCCTGTCGGACAGACCAAAGCACATTGACCGCAATTAGTGCAAGCCACATCTCCTAAGCCCTTGTCCATATAAGGAGCAATCTTACTTTTTATGCCCCTGTTAATTACATCTATGGCATAAACCGTTTGCACATCAGAACATACATTTACACATCTTTTACATAAAATACATTTATTTGGATCTCTAACTACCGACACAGATGAATAATCAATCTTATCGACAGGCTTTGTCCGAACAAAACGAGTTTCTTTTATTCCAAGAGTATAAGCCAATGTTTGTAGTTCACAATTTTGATTACGAAGACAACTTAGGCAATCATTAGGATGATTAGCCAAAATAAGTTCCAAATTCATTTTACGAGCTTCCATAACTTTAGCAGTTTTTGTAAATATTTCCATATTATCAAAAACTTCCGCAGTACAGGCGCGAATCAAAGATTTACCGCCTTTTACTTCCACAACGCAAATACCGCAAGATGAATTTCTTGAAATATCTTCCAAGAAACAAAGCGTTGGGATATCTATACCAATTTTTTTGCAAACTTTTAGTATCGTGGTACCTTTCTCTACCTGATAGGCCTGTCCGTCAATCTTAACATTTAGAAGGGTTGTTTTTTCCATGGGTTCTCTCCTCAATTATTCCTGTTATTTTCATGACCGGGCTTTATATCGCACCGCAAACACCTTGCCGCTTCACGCAAGGCCTGTTCACCTGAATATCCAGAAAGTACTTCTTGAAAGCTTGTCACTCTGTCTTTTACAGGAACTCTTTTTGGCTTTGTATTTCTGCCACCTTCAGGTTTTACGGATACTTCGTTTTTATAATCAAACTTTTTATAGAGTTTTGAGAACCTTCTTTCTTTCATTAATTCTAAATCAACTGCTTCTGCTGTGGTAAGTGCAATTCCCATAGCTTCAGCAGCAGTGGCAGGACCAGTTACCGCATCTCCTATGGCATAAAATTTATTATTAGATGTAATAAAGGTAAATGGATTTGCTTTAAGCGTACCATTTTTATTTGTCTCTATTCCGAGCTCTTTAGCGAATTCGGATTCAACTTTCTCTCCGATAGCAAGTATAACCGTATCACAAGAAACTATTTCAAACTCTCCAGTACCTACTGGTTTTTTTCTTCCCGACCTATCTATAGAACCAAACTTCATTTTTTCAACTTCCAATCCCTTTATTCCGCCACGACCATCCCCAATTATTTTGCTTGGACCTGACATAAGTTTGAAATTAATTTTTTCTTCTTCAGCATCTTCTATCTCGTGAATATTTGCAGGCATTTCATTTTTGTCTCTGCGGTAAACTATAGTCACATCTGCCCCAAGTCTTAAAGCAGTTCTTGCGGCATCAATAGCGACATTACCCGCTCCGATTACAGCCACTTTCTTACCTATTTTTATTTTCTTTCCTTTGGCAAAATCTTCAAGAAATTCATAACCCGCCATAACTCCTTTTAAATCCTTACCAGGTATGTCAAGGGCCTGATCCTTTTCTGCCCCGACTGATAAAATGACAGTATCATTGTCCTTAGCCAGTGTTTTATATGATATATCCACTCCGACCTTAGTATTCATTACAAACTTTACGCCAAGCTTTTTAACCAATTCAATTTCTTTTGCTAAAATATCTTTTGGTAGTCTATACGCAGGAATTCCGTATTGTAATATACCACCGGCAAGAGCGTGTGAATCATATATGGTGACTGTATGCCCAAGTCTCACGAGATAATAACCAGCTGTGATTCCCGCAGGTCCCGCTCCTACTATTGCGATTTTCTTTCCTGTCAAAGGCATTTTTTCTTTTATAAGTTTTTGATAAATTAGTTTTTCTTTTCCCATTTTATACATTGTATCTGCTAA
The DNA here is from genome assembly GCA_037138355.1 of bacterium. Taxonomy (GTDB): domain Bacteria; phylum Oederibacteriota; class PGYV01; order PGYV01; family Palsa-1178; genus PALSA-1178. The sequence continues at coordinate 8,175 of JBAXIL010000020.1, read as the reverse complement.
GTATCTATGTATTTCTCCCTGTTCTACTGATTGGTCAATAGTTTCTCTCCTACAGCGCATTTTACAGTGAAAGTGACATATCCTCCCCATTGTTCCTGGTAAAGGATTATCACGGAGAGTTGATTCAAATGCTTCTTCGAGCTTTCCTTCTTTGAGAAGTTGCAAATAAGCCGGTATATTCATGTGCATAGGGCAACTGTTTTCACAAAGTGCCATAAAAAGGTTTTCACAAACACCTGACTTACATCTTTTTTCTACTATATGTGCTTTATATTCATCTCTAAAATATTTCAAAGTGGTAAGAACTGGATTAGCACTGGTCTGACCAAGACCACAAAGTGAAGATTCTTTAATCACATAAGCAAGTCGCTCAAGTGTATCCAAGTCCGCAAGTTCTGCTGTCCCTTTTGTTATCTTATTAAGTATTTCTAATGACTGTGCTAAACCTTCTCTGCAAGCAGTACATTTACCACATGACTCAGCGGCTGTAAACTCCACAAAATATCTTGCTACATCCACCATACAATTATCTTGATCCATTACCACCATACCGCCAGAACCCATAATTGCACCCAGAGAGTTTAGCGACTCGTAATCAACCGCAGTATTAAAGTGTTCTACTGGAATACAACCACCCGAAGGACCACCAGTTTGAACTGCACGAATTTGTTTGTTTTTTCCAGCCCCTTCACCCATTTCATAAATAATATTTTCAAGAGGTGTACCCAATGGCAATTCTACAAGTCCAGTATTTTTAATTTTGCCTACCAGAGAAAATACTTTTGTACCTGTGCTTGTCGCAGTTCCAGTTTGAGCAAAGAAATCTCCACCTCTATAAATAATTAGAGGCACATTAACCCATGACTCTACATTATTAATATTAGTTGGTTTTCCCCAAAGACCTTTTTGGGCTGGAAATGGTGGCCGAGGCATAGATCTGCCAGCCCTTCCTTCAATAGAAGCCATTAAAGCTGTTTCTTCTCCACAAACAAAAGCACCTGCGCCTTCTACACATTCAAGATGAAAATTAAAACCGCTTCCAAATATATTATCTCCAATTAAACCTAATTCGCTTGCGTGCTCAATGGCAAGTTTAAGTCTCTCAACAGCCAAAGGATATTCCGCTCTCATATATACAACACCTTTGGAAGCGCCCATAACATAAGCCCCGATTATCATACCTTCGATGAGTGCGTGTGGATCACTCTCAATTTCATTTCTATTCATATATGCGCCTGGGTCGCCTTCATCAGCATTACATATTATATACTTTTGGTCAGCATCAACAGTTTTCATAAGTTCCCATTTTTTTCCAACTGGAAAACCAGCGCCACCACGACCTCTTAGCTTTGATTTTTTTATTTCTTCAAGAACTGAATCAACATTCATTTCTTTTAGAGATTTGTATAATGCCTGATAACCACCCACTGCTATATATTCTTCTATATCATCTGGATTAATAAGCCCAGCATCACGAAGAACCATTTTTTTCTGTCCTTTAAAAAACGGAATCTCATCCCAGTTCGGAATATTTTCTAATCCTTTTCCAAATGACACTTTAGATGTAAGAAAGTCCCACTCCTCAATCTTGCAAAGAGCTTTTTTTAAAGGCATTACACCTTTAATTAAACTTTCAATAATTGAAGGTGCATCTTTAATAGCAACTTTACTCAAAATAATAAGAGGCCAACCAGGCATATAAACATTCACAAGAGGTTCACTGGCACAATATCCAAAACAACCAACTGAGTTTAACTTAATTTCTGCCTTTTTTGTCTTTATTGCTTTACCCAGCGCCGCGTGCAGCTCAATCGCGCCGTTTCCTATACCACAGGTTCCCATGCCAACAGAAACCATGGGCGTATCAGGTAGGATTTTCTTCATGGATTTCTTTTGCAAATTATTTAGCGCTGTAAGTTCAGTGAGTTTCATTATTATTTCCTCCCTTTAGTTACTTTGGAAATTAATTTACGCATTTGCATCGTAGTCACATTACTGTATATGGTACCATCAACCGAAACCACTGGTGCCAGTGCACACTGTCCAAAACAAGCCACTGTTCTAATCGTAAACTTATTATCTGGCGTGGTAAATGACGGTTCTCCACCTTCAAGCTCCTTCACTCCACCCATTTGTTGAGCTAAATCATCAAGCAAAGATTTTGACCCCTTGGTATGACAAGCAGTTCCTCTGCAAACTACGACAGTATGATCGCCTTGCGGTTTTAAATTGAAAAAAGAATAGAAAGTAATAACGCCATAGATTCTTGAAAGTGGGATTTTTGTTTTGTACGAAATATAATTTAATGTATCTTCTGGCAAAAAATTGTTTTTATGATTCTTTTGAGCTGCTTCTAATACTCCTAATAGCCAACCCTGCTTACCTTCGTGATTCTTAATAATTACATCAAGCTGTTTCTGTTCCGGAGATGCTACTTTGGCTTCAATCATTGTGTCTCTCCTTTATTAGAATGAATTAATGTTATACATATTATTGTATTCTAAAATGCCACCGATTTAGTATAATTTCACTCAACAAACGCCTTGCTAGTGCTATATTTCACAAGCAGCCTTATAAAAAAATCCTCAGTAGAGGAAAATCGCGCTTTTAAGTTCCTTATGAATAAGGTCAATATGTTACGTTTTCCATTAACCCTACAAAACCTGTTGCATTTCATTTATAAGAGCGTCAACTTCTCTATATTCGAACAATTAAATTATAATATAATATTATTTTAGTGTCAACAGTTATTTATTTCACAAGCGACTCTCAGTCGATATTAACAAGTTTACCAATAGGCACAAAACTGACCCAAAGACGAGTTTTAGTGTTCGCATTATTTTAATTATGAAATATCAATGCAGTTGAGTTGAGATTGAATTCGTAAATAAAAAATATAGATTTAGTATTTTTGTTTTAAGATAATTAAAAAGAAACCAACATACTTAAGACATTACTTGAGCCACGATTCCCTGCTCCAGTTAACTTAGCCAAACAAGCGTAATCAATCCTGACATCTACACCATAAAAATTGTAATTTAATCCTGTGCCCCAGCTCAAAAAATCAGAACCATATATATCAAGCTTATCACCAATTCTAATTGTTAATAAATTCTTATAAACATATTTAAGACCTAAAGACACATCGTACTTGATTTCATTCACATGATAAAAACCATCTATTGAAAACGCAAGAAAATGTGCATCATCACAATATGCATCATAATTGAAGCCGACACCAAATCTGAATGGCATAATTTCATTAGCAAGCAGACTCTCTGTACCAGCGTAAGTAACTGGACCAGCTATATCAAGGATAGCTATAGAACCAGTCAAATTACTATCTCCTCCAAAAACGGCACCTGCATCAAACCCCATGTGCGTTGATCTGCTTGCAATGATGTTAGATTCCAAATATTTAAAAGTAGCACCACATTTAATGCTTTCTGTTAAAGCTAAGGCATATGCAATGGATATCATCGAATTGTATCTGCTTAAATCAGATATCCCATATGGAATGTCTATAATACCTGACTGCCTATCAAATACATACGATAGAGCGAATGCCATATCATTAAAAAGAGGTACTAATATCGTTGTGAGTGTAGAGCTTGAGTTAATTATGCTATTGCTATTGTAAGTAAACATAAGCTTATAGCTATTAATACCGCTTATAGCCGCAGGATTATACATAAGAGAGTTTAAATCAGCTGCCTTTGCACCACACGCACCTGAAATTCCGATTGATGCCGCTGTAGTAATATCTGGCAATAAAATCGAAATATGATTGCTATAAACGCTGACATAAGAAGAAAGTAAAATAATAAAACCAAATAGTATTTTTTTCATCTATTCCCTCCTAATTATTTTAACTAATAATAACATATTAATTATAAATTGTCCATTTTGAGAATAAAATATATAAAAATAAGTATTGACAACATGCTATATAATGCTATACTTTGCTATATGAAAAACATAATCAAAGAATTAGAGAAATACAGGCTTGAAAATAGAATTTCGCAGGTAGAACTCGCCAGCGAACTTGATGTGGCATTTTGTACAGTTAATAGGTGGTTTAAAGAAAGAAACCAACCGAATCAAATACAACAATATCACATTAATAAAATACTACAAAAAAGGAGGAAGCAAAATGACAAAGAAAGAAAGATCAAGCACTAAAATGTCTAAATCAGATAGTTTTAACGAGATTCAATCAGGTCGGGAACATTTAGAATTGCTTTCAAACTCAAAAGCTTTAAAGTCATACGAGAGAAGTGAATCACAAAAAAAAAGTAGTTCTATTGATAATTTTCTCGTAAAGTTATATCTTTCGTTTTAAATAACAGAGTTAAAACATAAACAACAAATGTTTTGCTTGTTTGTGCATATTATTATCTAAAAAAACATAATACATTTTAGGAACTTAAACTCATAAACTTGCATACACCTTGAATTTTTCTCACTTTTTTAATTTTTTCTACTTGTTTTTCTATTTCAAGCTTTAATATTTCATTTTCAGTTACAACTTCTTTTGCTTCGTTAAACTCCCCACCAAATTGAGCCATCACTTCTTCATAATACGAAGTCATAATTTTTTGATTTTCTGGAATATCATTTTTTAATTGAGCACATACAACCTTACCTGCTATTATTCTGTTTTGGGTAACAACAACATCATCCTTTTCAGTGGCCAGAAGATATATGGAGTCCGCGCCATGTATGTCAGGGTATTTCGTCGAAAGCAAGCTTAACAAATGCCCTACAAATACACTCCTACGATTAATTCCAACTTTCCATTTCTCAATATTCTCATACAATTCAGGAAAATGATTTCTCACATCATTATATAATTCTTTGTTTATATTCTCTGGGTGATACCAAGTGTCTTTCCATTTGTCCAGAACATTTGTTTCTATTTCCTCAAAATGAGTATAGAAAGTATTTCTGGAAAGTGATTTATTATTTGCTCTTTTGATTGCATTGTTTCTACTTATCAAAGCAAGAATCAGTAACAGTGTCAGCAAAGAGCAAATGCCTTCCAGCAAAAGCACACTGGAACCTGTGGAAGCAGTGTCATTCTTAATTTTTTGTAATTCTAAATCACTTGCTTCGGCTTTAGCTGTAAGAGTAACCACAACCGCGTTAAGTTGTTCTATCTGCATCTTAGCTGCTTTTAACTCTGTCACCAAACTCGTAGAAACACTTTTCACTTTTTTAACATGTTTAACTGATTTTTTTGCTGCATTTGAAAAGACAGAAAACAACATCATGCATAATACGATAGTAACGATTTTCTTCATTTTCAGCTCCTAATTTTATTATTTTATATCAATCCGTAATCTCTCATTTTCGCCTTGAGAGTATTTCTATTAATTCCGAGTTTTTGTGAAGTTTTCACTTTGTTATTTCCTGTTTCAACTAACAAGTCTTCTATCAATCTCTTTTCCAAGGCTCCTATCACTTCTTTGTAAATTGAACCATCAATTTTTTTCCTTGCTTCTGTTTTAATATATTCATTAATATTAAATCCCTCATCCTTATTCTGAGAAGGATTTATATTATCAGGAAAGAGTGAAGCATCAATAATGCTTCCCTTTGACATAATAACAGCTCTCTCAATAACATTTTCAAGTTCTCTTATATTTCCAGGCCATGCATATGTATTTACTATCTCTTCTGCTGCTTTATCCATTCCTGCAACTTGCTTTTTATAAACATCATTATAACGCTTGATAAAAAAATCTACAAGTAATGGCAAATCATCTTTTCTCTCCCGAAGTGCTGGCATATGAACATTTATTACATTCAAACGAAAGTATAAATCTGCTCTAAACTTACCTTCAGCAACAAGATTCTTTAAATCTTTATTTGTGGCAGCGATTATGCGAATATCAACTTTAATACTTTTTTCTGAGCCTAATGGTTCAATTTCCTTTTCCTGTATGGCTCGCAATATCTTTGATTGTAATTGTAATGGCATTTCCCCTATTTCGTCAAGAAATAATGTGCCTTTATCAGCCAACTCAAACTTGCCTTTTTTATTTCCTACTGCTCCTGTAAACGCACCTTTTTCGTATCCGAAAAGTTCAGATTCTATAAGATTTTCTGGTATGGCAGAACAATTAACGCTTATGAACTTATTGTCTCTCCTGTCACTCAAAAAATGAACTATTTTAGCAATAAGCTCTTTGCCTGTTCCTGTTTCTCCAGTTATTAACACAGGTACATTAGTATTAGAAACTGTTTTAACTTGTTCCATAATTCTTCTCATTTGTTCATTTTTACCAACTATATTCTTAAAATTATTTTCTTTTTTTAGTTCTATCTTTAATTCTATGTTTTCGCTAACAAGTTTTTGTGTTTCTTCCTGTTGTCTTTGAAAACTTCTTACTCTATAAGCAATAAGCGATGCCAACAATGTTATTGTATACACCCCATCTTGAAAAGACTCACTTTCATTAAATACTTTTTCTATTTCAAGTACTCCGAGCACTCTCGGCCCAGCTTTGATAGGTGCAGCGATTATTGAATTCTTTGCGGTTCTGTTTATTTTTAGCTTATTTAAAAAAGTTGGCTCTTTGGAAATGTCTTCAACAGCTATGGTCTGACCTTTAAGAACAACATTTCCTATTATGCCTTCACCAATTTTATACACACCTTTTTTTATTGCGTCTTCACTTATTCTATAGCCACTATATATTTTTAAAGAATCTGTTTTTTCAGAATCAAAAAGTAAAAGCATTCCACGCAATATGCCCATTTTTTCTTTCATTATTTCCATAACCTTATTAAAAACCTCGTTTAAGGATTCTTCCTGTTCTATTACATGAAAGGTATCTATAAGAATTTCTTGTGAGCGTATCTTTGAACCTAACTTTTCCTGCATTTGGTCTTTAATTATTATCTGCGCTGCAAGCTCCGCGACCATAATGAGCAGTTCCAAATCATCTTCTGTAAAAGCATTTGCTTTATTTGAATCTACGCTTATTACACCAATCACTTTATTTTCAGTTTTTATCGGGACCACAAGTTCAGAAAGTAGATCCTCACGAACCTTTACATATAAAGGATCTTGCCTCGTATTATTTATTAGTTTTGGATTCCCTGACTGGGCAACCCAACCTGTGACGCCCTCACCAAGCTTTAATCTTGTGTTCCCAGCTGTCTTTGAAGGCAAATTTTTAAAAGCCACTATATCTAAAACCTGTTCTTTCTCATCTATCAACATTACGCTTCCTGTTTTAGCACCAGTTAGTTCAAGGCATCTTTCAAGAATTAATGTAAGAAGGGCTTTTGTTGAATGAGATTTATTCATTTCAACAGAGATATAATGAACAAGCTTCAATTTATTGATTTTCTTTTCAAAAATGACATCTGGCAATGACTGAATTACATCTAATTCTTTCTTTTTAGACATTTTTGACTCCTTTTAATCTATTGTGCATACTATATTGGCATTTAACTTCATTCAAACAATTTACTACAATTTATGACAAATTTCAACCACAAAATACATAAATGTATACATTTTAACCACTTAACTGAATTATTGTCTGTATTTTAATCAGTATAAATTCAAAATGTCAATAAAACCCCAATAATCGATAGGACATTGTTGGCATGGTTCTTGCTTATATATAGTTAGATTCAAAAAATTCGTCGGTGAAGGAGAGAAAAATGGAAAAAAAGTTGCTGAATGTTTCAGAGATTTTTGGTTCAAATGTTTTTAATGACAAGCTCATGAAAGAGGTACTGCCAAAGACAATTTTTAAAGATTTTAAAAAATCAATCGAGGCAGGTAAGCCGCTCACAAAAGAAATTGCAAATGTAATTGCCAATGCAATGAAAGACTGGGCAATCGCTAAAGGTGCTTCACACTACACGCATTGGTTTCAACCTTTAACCAATACCACTGCAGAAAAACACGATTCATTTATTTCACCTACGGACGATGGAAGCGTCATTATGGAATTTTCCGGAAACCAACTTATAAAAGGTGAACCCGATGCGTCTTCTTTCCCTTCTGGCGGCTTGCGTGCAACTTTTGAAGCTCGTGGCTACACTGCTTGGGATCCAACGTCACCAGCATTTTTAAAAGAAGATGCCGAAGGAGATGTCACACTTTGTATTCCTACTGCATTCTATTCCTATACAGGTGAAGCTCTTGATAAA
>JBAXIL010000019.1:0-29959 GCA_037138355.1 bacterium | reverse complement strand
ACTGCGACTATGACGAAAACAAATACATTAGGGCCAACATTTACTATTACTAAAACTGCTACTATAACTCGGACTGCAACTATAACTCCTATTTCTACCGCAACGCTTACACCTACAATTACACCAACACCAAATGCTTGGTATGTAGATGTTTCACAACTTATTGCTTTCCCAAATCCAACAAAAGGTGATAAAGTAACTTTTAATTATTATATAAAAGGGTTGGCTGAAAAACTTACAATTAATGTTTACACTTTTGGTGAAAGAAAAATCTATTCTGTTGTGAAGGGTAATGTGCCTCAGGGACAACACTCGGAAGTATGGTACCCACCTATGGATTTAGCAAATGGATTATATTACTTTACTATAGAAGGAACAAACGGGACCAGACCGATATCCAGGCATGTTAGTGCTTTTATAGTTCAAAAAAACTACTCGAAAGCTTTACACTAAAAGGTCCGCTTAACTTACTGTTGATTGTTTTTTTATAAAACATCTATGAGGAATAAATGAAAAAATTGAATGTTATATTTTTTGTTTTTGTAATTTCTTTTTGTGTGGCAAGCTACTCGTGCTCAACTAAATATAATCCTTCGGAATTGTCCTTAGCTGCACCAACAATATTTATATCTGCAACTGCAACAAAAATTTCTGACATTATATCAACTGCTACTGTAACTCCGCCCGCTGGAATGACTTTGGTTTGGAGTGATGAATTCAATGGCACAACTATCAACAGAGAAAATTGGAATTATGATATAGGTGGGTCAGGTTGGGGTAATAATGAACTGGAATACTACACTTCAAGAACAGTAAATGCTTATGTTGAAAGCGGAAAACTTGTCATACAGGCACTTGCGGAAAATTATGGCGGTATGAGCTATACTTCTGCGAGATTAAAATCAGAAAACTTGGTATATAAAACTTATGGCAGAATAGAGGCAAGTATTAAGCTTCCTATAGGACAGGGAATATGGCCTGCTTTTTGGATGCTTGGTAATAATATAGGAACTGTGGGGTGGCCAGCTTGTGGTGAAGTGGACATACTTGAAATGATTGGCGGTGGTAGTGGCCGTGACAATAAATATTATGGAACAGCACATTGGAATGATAGTGGACATCAATTTCAAGGCGGAAATGGACTGGTAACTTGGCCGGCTACTTTGTCAGATTCATATCATACTTACGCGATAGAGTGGACTGCCACGCAAATAAAATGGTATTTTGATAATAATCTATATTACACCATAGATACATCAGATATTGTTATGAATGAACTAAGACTTCCTACATTTATAGTATTAAATCTTGCAGTGGGAGGCTCTTGGCCAGGCAATCCTGACGGTACAACCACATTTCCACAAAAAATGTTCGTGGATTGGGTAAGGTGGTATCAGTAGCATTTTTGGCATTTCTATAATAAATTGATTTTAATTTTTTTTAATGTAGTATTAATCATCAAATCATCCGGGAGATTATATGATAACCCACACACTGGGGATAGACGATAAAACCAAAGTTTTTAAGTTCGCCACAGAGGGCAAGGATTGTTTGAAATGATAAATAATTATAAAAACACGGGAAGTACAGACAGTGCTTGCTCTTACAAACTATCCGTTATCTTGGCACATTATAATCAAGCCGTTTTTTTAGATCGTACTTTAGCCTCAATTGCAAATCAAACGTTTAAAGATTTTGAACTTATAATTGCCGATGATGGTTCATCCGACAATACGCTGGAAATAATAAAAAAATATCCAGAGCTCAATATACAATTTATTTCCCAAAAACATGACGGTTTTGGTAAATCGAAAATACTTAATAAGGCAATTTTACAGGCTAAAAGCGATTATATTGTTTTTATTGATTCTGATTGCATAGTTGAAAAGCATTTCCTTTGGGATCATTATCAATCAAAACAGGAAGGGTGTTTCTTATCGGGACGAAGAGTGTATTTGGGTCCGATCTTTACAAAAACACTTATCAATTCCAATAAAAATATTGCTTTATTGCCGTTATTATGGAGTGCTTTAAACAAAGACACTCGAAATGTTAATCGCAGTTTAAGGATTAGTTCATTATTTCTCCGCCACTTATTGGGATATCACAAGCTGCCTGATATTTTAGGATCAAATTTTTCCGTGTTCAAAGAGTATCTGCTTCGTGTAAACGGATTCAATGAAGAAATGACAGGACGGTGGGGAGAAGATGGTGATTTGTTTTTACGATTAAGGAATTGTGGATACAAATTAAAATCTCTCAAAGGAATTGCCGTACAATATCACCAGTATCATTACAGGCCAGAGCCAAAAACTGAAGATACGGATTGGTATTATAAAAAAGGGCTTTACGAATATGATTACAAATATTGCAAAAATGGTATTTCGAAAAAGTGATATTGTGAATAAGGGCACCCATAAAATTAAAAAAGCTCCGGGGATTTTCTGGTAAAGCCTGTTCTTGCTGTTTGAACTATACTTTACAGGACTTTTTTAAGCTTTTCAAAAAAACTCTTTACAAACTTTTTTCTTTATGTGAAAATAGGAACATTGTTTAAGGCATTAATGAAATAAAAAAAATATAAATTTTTCAAGGAGGTAGTAGCAGTATGGAACTAACACCAGTTGTACCAGTAGTAGCAGCAGTACAAGATGCTGTTCAAGCAGCAGTACCAGTAGTACAAAAGTTAGCAGAGCACATCAGACTTGATCCATTGAGTTCTTTTGAACAGACAGCACTTTGGGTAGTTTGGGCAACATCAATTGTAGCACTTGTTTACGGAGTTATTCTTATGTTTGAAATCCTTTCAAAATCAAGAGGAAATCAGAAAATGATCGAAATCAATGCCGAAATTAAGAAGGGTGCGAAAGCATATCTTGTCAGGCAGTTTTCAACCATTATCTGGCTGGTTATCGGATTAGCAGTAGTGCTTTTCTTGACAACAAAAGTTTCAGCATCACTGGGTTATTCGCCTTCTCAGATACTTAAGATTCAGTGGGGCCGTTCGCTGGCGTTTGTTCTCGGCGCATTAGCTTCAGCAGTAACCGGAACAGTTGGAATGTTGCTCGCAGTTGAAGGCAATGTACGCGTTGCTGCAGGCGCAGTAGATAAAGGAAAGAAAGAAGCATTAACAATAGCATTCAGAACAGGATCAATTGCAGGAATGTTCACAATCGGTCTTGGCCTTTTGGGTGCAACCTCAATATTCTTAATATTCCAGACAGAACCTTCAGCTATTTCTGATGTCCTTGTCGGATTTGGTTTCGGCGGATGCTTGCTTGCTCTCTTTATGAGGGTTGGCGGTGGAATATTTACAAAGGCAGCGGATGTAGGAGCTGACTTAGTTGGTAAAGTAGAAAAGAACATACCGGAAGATGATCCGAGGAATGCAGCAACTATCGCAGATAATGTAGGAGATAATGTAGGCGATTGTGCTGGTATGGCAGCGGACATATTTGAATCATATGAAGTAACACTTGTTGCAGCCATGATTCTTGGTGCAACAGTTTTTGGAAATATGGGAGTTATATTCCCCCTTTTTGTGCGTGCCGTTGGAGTATTTGCTTCAATCATAGGAACATACGCAGTAAGATCAAAGAGTGAAGAAGAACATGCAATGAAACCAATCCAGAGAGGTTTCTGGCTTGCTTCAGTATTATCAATAATTGGTTTTGCAGTAATCACAAAACTTTATCTTATTCCTGCAATCAATGAGTGGATGAGTAAAAAACCTGAATTGTTTCCGAACATAGGTACAAATGATGCTTCGATACTTGGTTGGAAACTTTTCATAATTACAACAGTTGGTATTTGTCTCTCATTTGTTATTTCACAGATGACAGAGCACTTCACAACAACAGAAGCAAAACCTGTTAAAGATATCGTAAAATCAACCCTCACAGGTCCTGCAACAGTTATTCTTGCAGGAACAGCTGAAGGACTTGAGTCGTCAGTTTGGGCGATTATTGCAATTGGTATTTCGCTTTCAGTATCAGTTCTTGTATTCGGAATAATGCCGATTGGAACAGTAGCTGCAGTAGGCATGCAGACATTGTACGGTATAGCATTAATCGGACTTGGAATGCTTACAGTTACAGGTATCATAGTGTCTGAAGACACTTTTGGTCCAGTTTCTGATAATGCACAGGGAATCGGCGAAATGGCTAAACTTCCAGAAAAGGGAAGAAAAGTATTAGACGAACTTGATGCAGTAGGTAATTCCACAAAAGCAATCACAAAAGGATTCGCGATTGCAACAGCTGTTATTGCGGCTGTATCGCTTTTCGCTTCTTATAGTGAAGTAACAGGATTAACAGCAATCAACCTTTTAAACCCGATGGTATTTATCGGTCTTTTAATCGGTGGTGCAGTACCGTTCTTGTTCTCCTCACTTCTTATCAGAGCAGTAGGAAGAGCAGCGTTCTTGGTTGTTAATGAAGTAAGAAGACAGTTCAAAGAAATCAAAGGTTTGATGTCGGGTAAAGAAAAACCTGAATCAGCAAAAGTTGTTGATATTTGTACAACAGCTGCTTTAAAAGAACTCGTAAGTCCTGCATTGCTTGCAATTCTTATGCCTGTAGCTATCGGATTCCTCTTTAAGGCTGAAGGCCTTGGCGGATACTTAGCTGGCGTGATTCTTGTAGGACAGTTAATGGCAGTTTATCTTTCAAATGCGGGCGGCGCATGGGATAATGCAAAAAAATCAGTTGAACAAATGGGTCTTAAAGGAACAGACAGACATAAAGCTGCGGTTATCGGCGACACAGTCGGCGACCCGTATAAAGATACAGCAGGACCGGCTCTTAACCCGCTTATTAAGGTTATGAACCTTGTTGCACTGTTGATTGCTCCAATCTTAGTTGATCCTGCATTCACCGGCAATAATGCATATAGCATACCTGTTATTATTGTAGTTCTGGTATGTTTAAGCATAATCGGCTGGGGATTAATGATGTCAAAAAAGGACGATGAAACAGTTGACAAAATCTCAGCAGAAGTTCACGCAAAATCAGTAAAATCAAAGAAGAAATAAGTCTTAAGTAATATATGCAAAGGGCCGGCCGATAAGGCCGGCCTTTTGTTTTTATAGGTGGTTGGTATGATAATTTTAGTTCGTCATTGCGAGGAGGCGATTTTGTTTCATGCCGACGAAGCCTATAGTCCATGAATTTATTCATGGAAATCTAAGTACCATCGAATAAATATAGTACTTGTTTTTTGTAAGGGGGGAATGAATAATCAGTTTTATGTCTATGTTTTAGCTAACTATAGCAATAAACTTTGTATATAGGAATGACCAATGATCTCATAAAACATATTTATGAGCATAAAAATAAAGTAGTAAAAGGTTTTACAAGAAGGTATAATATAAATCGTCTTGTTTACTACGAGGCGTTTGAAAGTGTGGGAAAAGCAATTTAAGTCGCACCGAACTAATTGGCTCGTTCCTCACAATGACATAATAAAATAAATAGGAGAAAAAAATGGAAGTAGGAATTGTAGGATTACCTAATGTTGGAAAATCAACAACCTTTAATGTCTTAACTAAAACAGCAGGTGCGCAGGTGGCGAATTACGAATTTTGTACTATAGAACCAAATGTCGGTATAGTCGCTGTCCCTGACCCACGCCTTGATTTGCTTTATAAAGTTTATAATGATGGTAAAACTACTTATGTACCTGCTACTTTTAAATTTGTTGACATAGCAGGTCTTGTGAAAGGCGCAAGCAAAGGGGAAGGTCTTGGAAATAAGTTTTTGGCAAACATAAGAGAAGTAGATACAATTGCTCATGTGGTTCGTGTATTTACAGATGCCAATGTTATTAGAACTAAAGGAAAGTTAGATCCTATTGGCGATATAGAAACTATAGAAACAGAACTTATGCTTGCTGATTTGGATGTGGTTTCAAAAGGTTTTACTAAGATTGAAAGAACAGCCAAATCTGGAAATGACAAAGAAGCACTTATAAAATATGAAGTATTAAAAAAAGTAAAAGATACTCTTGAAAAAGGACTTCCAGCTAATGCGGCAGGTTTGAGTAAAGAAGAAAAACCATTGGTAAAGGAACTCGGTCTTATGACTTTAAAACCAATGTTATATGTCTTAAATACTGATGAAGATAAGATACTAGATTTTGAAAAACATTTTCCTGAATTAGTAGCGTATATAAAAAAAAGAAATGCTGATTATGTAGTAATTTCTGCCAAGATAGAAGGCGAAATGATGGAGCTTGGTGAAGAAGAAAGAAAAGATTATCTTAAGGAACTTGGTTTTGAATACAAAGGTTTTGATGAGTTTATACAACACGCTTATAGATTGCTTGATTTGATAACTTTTTTAACTGCAGGGGCTCAGGAAGTTCGTGCCTGGCCTATAAAGCGCGGCTCTAAGGCGGATGAAGCGGCTGGTAAAATACATTCTGATATACAGCGCGGTTTTATAAAAGCGGAATTAATGAAGTTTGAAGAGTTTAAGAATGTAAAAGACGAAGCAAAAATGAAAGAAATGGGACTTTGGCGTAGTGAAGGCAGAGATTATATAATGCAGGATGGAGATATGGTGCATTTTAAGTTTAATGTGTAGTTAGTGTTTGTTGAAGTAGTTTATTATTGCGAGGATGTGAAACAGCAAAATAATGACAGGCAGTGGCAATAAATAGCATTAAATACTATAAAAACATCCCTTAAATCATTACAATAAATGAACTTTTTTGTTATTTAAATCGTCTAATTCATAGGAAGTTAACAAATTGTTTATGCTTTGTTAACTTTTTTTATTTACTATAGTTAAAAGCTTTAGTATTTTATATATTTATTTTATGAAAAAATATTAAAAAGGCGGTAAGCAAAGTGAAAAAAATATTAATTCTCTTGTTTTCTGTTATTTTTGCAGCAGGTCTTGTTGCAGAAAGTAATTCTGATACTCCTTTAGCATTCTCGGATTGTTATAAACTTGCCATTGCTAATTCTGATGCTGTTAAAATCCAGGTAGAAAAACTCAATCAGGCTAATTTGGCAAAACTTAAAGCTGTCGGCAATATGCTTCCGAATATTGGCATAACACATACTCGTGATTTTGGTTTGACATCTGTTGGGGCATATTCAGATCAGGGTTGGGAGTCGGCTATAACTGCCAAACAAACGATTTTTTATGGTTTTCAAAAGATAAATTTACTTTCTATGTATGACAGGGAAGCATACAAGGAAGAACTTAATCTAATTTCTGTTAAAAGAACTTTAGCGCAAAATACGGCACTTGT
This sequence comes from bacterium, assembly GCA_037138355.1. GTDB lineage: Bacteria > Oederibacteriota > PGYV01 > PGYV01 > Palsa-1178 > PALSA-1178. The sequence goes on along the minus strand of JBAXIL010000019.1, from coordinate 22,699 downwards.
TTATTACGCTCTTGCTTCAGCGCAGGCTGACCTTATTAATGTTAAAGATTCATTAAGTTATATGAATGATAGAGTAACTGAATTACATCAATGGGAAAAAATGGGTAAATCCAGACCGAGTGAGTTGTATGCAGCCCAGTCAAAAGCCGCTCTTATAGCCTCGCAGTTAGAACAAGCCAAAGCAGTTTTGGGCTCGGCTGTTGATGCTTTAGATAGAGTCATAGGTAGTGAAAATATTAAGGTAATAGTACAGCCGATAGAAACGGATTTTAAAATAGAATATTTCAATATTACTTTTACTGCAGACAATAGGTCGGATATACTTGCTCAAAAAGCAGAGGTTGAAGCTCAGGGTAAAAAAATTGATGCTGGACTTGGAGCTATGCTTCCGCAAGTTGATTTGTCAGTGTCAAAAACCTTAGGCGGAACGCCGTATCTTGGTACTTCAGCATATAAAGATAATGGCTGGCAATTTATGTTATTGGCGCAATGGCCTATTTTTGAAGGTGGCACAAGAATTTTTGATAGCATCGCAGCATTTTCGCAGAAAGAAGCTGCTTATAGGCAGTATGTATCAAACTATCTTGATGTGAAATATGAATTGAAATCAAAGTTAAGAGATTATAAAGCAGCAGATAAGATTGTTATAGCTATGAAAGATGCTTATGCGAAGGCAACTCAATCGTTAAGAGCACAGGTTGCAGATTATAAAAATGGTCTTGTAACAAATGTGGATGTCATACAAGCTATGTTGGATGCTGCATCAGTAAAACAGTCCTTAGACAGAGCGATTGTTGATAAAGAAAAAGATAAAACCATACTTGAAATCTCAGCAGAAATAATACAATAAAAAATTAGTATTTTATTAATTATAAAAAATCGAAAAATTGAAGGAGAAATAAAATGACCTTATCAGATATGTCAATAAAAAATCCGGTTATGGCGTGGATGCTTATGATTGGAATAGTGGTGTTTGGAGCGATTGCCTATACTGGTCTTGGAGTTTCACAAATGCCAGATGTGGATTATCCAGTGCTTGCTGTAAACTTAAGTTGGCCTGGCGCCGCACCTGAAGTTATGGAAAATGAAGTTACTGATATAGTAGAGCAGGCAGTTATGGGAGTTGAGGGAGTTAATGAAATAACTTCATCATCTTCTCGTGGTAGAGCTAATATAAAAATACAATTTGACTTGAATAAAAACATTGATGTAGCGCTTCAGGATGTTCAAGCAAAGCTTGCTGCTGCACAGCGTAATCTACCAAAAGATATTGATCCAGTTACTATTTCAAAATCAAACCCTGATGATACTCCAATAATATGGCTTAGTTTGTCTGGCACAAGACCAGTGAAAGACCTTATGAATTATACAAAGGATCATTTGCAAGATTATTTTACTCCTATTCCAGGAGTCTCAGAGGTCATGCTTGGAGGGTATCTTGATCCGGCACTGCGTGTATGGCTTGATCCTAATAAAATGAAAGCAAAAGAAATAACCCCAGATGACATAATAAATGCTGTCCAGGCAGGACATAATGAAGTACCTGCTGGTTATGTAGTAAATCCTATGAAGGAAGTTTCAATGCGTGTTATGGGTGAAGCTGGAGATGTGAAGGAGTTTGCTTCTATCATAATACCTTCCAGAAAAGGTTCACCTATATGGAACACACTTCGAATAAAAGATGTGGCTGATGTTGAGGACGGAACAGAAGATGATCGCTTTAGGTCAAGAACTCCAGATGGCAGGGCTGTGGGATTGGGAATAAAAAAACAGCCAGGAACAAACGCTGTTGAAGTAGCCCACAGAATAAAAGAAAAATTGAAAGAGATACAGAAGTTTTTGCCTGAAGGTATGAAACTTGATTTGCGATTTGATTCAACAAAGTTTATAGAAGATAATGCTCGGGAAATGAGCTTTATAATAATTTTATCAGTTGTTCTTACTTCTTTGGTCTGTTGGTTGTTTTTGGGCTCTTTTGGGACTGCGGTTAATGTGTTTCTTTCAATTCCTATGTCCATTTTTGGTGCCTTTTTCGTTATTAAAATGTTCAACTTTACATTAAACACTTTTACCTTTTTAGGACTGTCGCTTGTTATAGGTATTGTTGTAGATGATGCTATTATGATGATAGAAAATATATCACGACACGGAGAAGAAGGCGAGTCTCGGGTTCGAGCTGCTATTAAGGGCTCCAGAGAAATAACTTTTGCTGCGATAGCGGCGACGGTCGCAATTCTTGCTATTTTTCTTCCTGTGATTTTTATGCCTGGAGTTATAGGAAGATATTTCTTTCAGTTTGGTGTGACTATATCTGCGGCAGTTATGATATCACTTCTCGCAGCTTTAACCTTGACTCCTATGTATGCAGCGCAGTTTTTGAAACCAAATAAAGGAACTAATAGGCGTGTACCTTTTATGGAAGTTGGTATGAATAAATTAAAGGCAGGCTATGCAAAAGTATTAACAATTTGTCTTGAAAACAGATGGAAGGTCATAATATTTTCAACTGTTTTATTTGCATTTTCATTGTATTTATTTACAACGATAAAAAAGGAAATGGTACCAAGTCAGGATCAGGGTAGAATATCAATAAACATAAATACCCCGCCAGGTTCGTCTATTACATTGTCAGATGAAGTGTTGACTAAGGCAGAAAAAATAGTTGCATCAAGAACTGATATAGAAAATTATTTTTCAAATGTGAGACCAAGTGGTGGCGGTTTGTATGTGACCATATATGATAAGAAAAAAAGGCCCATTGATCCTGTAACAAAAAAAGTTATGACGCAGCAACAGATTATAGATACTTTAAGAAAACAGATAAAAATGATACCTGGGGTTACTACTGTAAATATACAAGATATGTCTCTTATGGGTTTTTCAGCAGGAAGAAGTTCTCCGGTTGATTTTATAGTTATGGGACCTGATTGGGATAAGTTAGCGGAACTTTCTACTACTATGAAAAACAAAATGGACGAATCAGGCCTTATGGTTGACTCTGATACTGATTACAAAACTGGAGTAACCGAATTACTTGTAGTACCAGATAGAAAAAAAGCAGCACAAAAACAGGTTTCAATGCAGACAATAGGCAATGCCTTAAATTCACTTTTTGGCGGAGTTAAGGTTGGTAAATATTCAAGGGGCGGAAAACGCTATGATATTATTATGGAGTTAAAGCTCGCGGACAGAAATGACAAAAGAAATGTGGATAAAGTTTATTTAAGAAATAGTAGGGGCGAATTGATTAAATTATCACAGGTGGTAAGTGTTGTTGAAAAACCAACTGTAATGTCCATAACCAGAGAAAACAGAGAAAGAGCAATAAGAGTTTCAGCAAATATATTGACAGGCAAATCGCAGGGAGAAGCACTTAAAGCAGTAGAAGTAATAGCGAAGAGTGTACTTCCTGATGGATATAGAATTGCTTTTACAGGATCCGCGCAGACCTTCAAAGATTCTTTGCAAAGTCTTTTGATTGCTTTGATATTTGGTATTTTTGTGGCTTATATGGTTCTTGGTACACAGTTCAATTCATTTGTTCATCCACTTGCTGTTTTACTTGCTTTACCTTTTTCTCTAACTGGTGCTTTAATAGCACTCGCAATTGGTGGATTTTCACTTAATTTGTACAGCGGAATTGGTATTTTATTACTTATGGGTATAGTTAAAAAGAATTCGATATTGCTTGTGGATTTTACTAATCAATCAAGAGATAAGGGAATGACAGTGACGAATGCTTTGTTGTATGCTTGTCCTATAAGATTAAGACCGATTATTATGACCTCTGCTGCAACTATCGCAGCAGCGATACCACCAGCGCTTTCTCTCGGGCCAGGTTCGGAAACTCGTGTGCCTATGTCGGTAGTTATTATTGGTGGAGTTATATTCTCAACTGCTTTTACTCTTTTTGTTGTGCCTTGTGCTTATAGCCTTATGTCGAAATTAGAATCAAAGGCACACATAGCAGAAGTACATGAGGCAATGGTAGAACTTCATCAGGATAATCAAAATAAAGGCGATACTAAGGCAAAATAAAGTACTGATAGATGTAATCAGAAGAAAATAAGAAAAAATTAAATGAATTTTGTTGCTTAGGTATTATCTAAGCTAAAATTTTGACATTCCAGTTTTCGTCAACCCAAAGTTTAATTATGCTTACTTTGTATCCCCATGTTTTAATTAATTTCACTGAACCTTCTATTTGTTTCAACTGCCGTTTTTTGTCAACTGGATTACCAGCGCAATCAAAATGACCTGAAATGGCAATGACTTTAGACAGGTGAGAGAGTACTGATATTTTAACCCTTTTTTTTATGGTTTCCACTACCGCATGGTTCACATTCCCGTTTAGATATTTTATAGGTCCTGGTTCGGTTATTATATCAACATAGCTGACATTATAGTGATCCATTAAAAACTTGACTATAGGAAATTGTATGCGTCCATCCATACAGGCTATTGATGTGGCAAATTTTGGCCGTTTTGATATGGGGATATCATTTAAAGTCAGAGCTTTCTTTTTAGACCTTGATTTCATGATAATTTTACTCCATTTGTTAATTAATAGGTTTAATCATTCTAATGATTATACACCTTGTTTATATGTATAGTCAATTTTATTTTGACTGCAAGTTTTATGCTTAAGTACTTTTTTATCTTCATTTTGTTCAAAATTTTGATATAATTTTGATAATGTTTTGATTTTTATCCTTGTTTATAGAGCACTATTTTTTATTGACAAAATACTTTGCCTGTGATTATATATTAAATACTCAATAAATCTATTCTTTAGGAGGATTTTGTATGTTTAAAAGGACATTTCTAATATCAATCGCTGTTATCATATTACTCACTATAGCTGGATGTAAGGGAACAAGGACTGTAAAAGTAGTAGTAGCCAATCAAGGTATTTGGTATGCCGAGGTGAAAGTAGATAGCGGGACTACAACGAGATCAGGCTATTTTACTGAAACTTATGACCTTGGAAACAATGAAGGTGCTATTGAAGTTGATGCTTGGAGAATTACAAGCAATGCATATTCTCTTGAAGATTTGACCATAAGCATAGTGGAGCATTATGATAATGGTTTCCTTTATACTGCTTCTGATGTAACAAAGGCCACTATAACAAATTCATATGTAAGTTCACCGTGGTGTACTGTTGCACCAGTAACTGTATTAGATTCTACAAATTATAGGTTAAATAATCCTTTGGCAATAGCTACAGTTACATACGATTTTTCAGCAAAATAATTTATAAATTTTTAAGATGAAATAATAATAAATAATTGTAATCTCAATTAATTTTAGGAGGTTTTGAATGTCAAGACGAGTGATTTGTTTTTTATTGATATTATGTATGGCTCTTACACCTGCATTAATGTTTGCAAGAAGTGAAGCATCTGATGCAGTTATAGATGAGGTTATACTTGAACCTAAAGATCCAATTCTCGCAACAGTTATAGCATTAGGCCCAGGGCTTTTGGCACACGGTTGGGCACAGTTTTATAGTGAAAATTATAAAATGGGTTTGACATTATTTGGGATTGAAATTGCTTCAGTCGCAGTTATGGGTGTTGGATATTTGCAGAACACTTCGCCTGGAATGTTTGTAGGAGGCGGAGGAGATTTAGCTGACCAAAGAAAACAAGGAGCAAATAAGTTCACAGTGGGAGTCATATTTTTTGTGGCAACATGGTTTGCTGACCTTGTGTTGGCAGGTAGTTCGGCTGAGACATACAACCGCGAACACAATCTTGAATTTAAAGTTCAGCAGGAATCATTCTTAAACGGAAATATGGATAATACTTTTGCAATGGTATATAAATATCAATTTTAATTTATAAACCGACACATATGGGCCGCGTATGTGCGGCGTTTTAATTACTAAACACACAGGATAAAACAAAGCGGGCCGGATTAATTATCCGGCCCGTATTATTGAGAGGATAAAAAATGATAAAAAGAACACATTATTGTGGAGATGTAACCGAAACTCTTTTAGATAAAGAAGTTGCTATAAATGGTTGGCTGGATACCAGAAGAGACCACGGTGGAGTTATATTTTTTGATGTCCGTGATAAGTTTGGTAAAGTGCAGGTGGTTTTTGACCCAGAAATAAATAAAGAACTACATGAGATTGCTCATAAGCTAAGGTCGGAGTTCGTTCTTGGTATAAAAGGCAAAGTGAGAAATAGGCCAGACGGTACCACAAATACAAGGTTAAAAACAGGATTAATAGAAATAGTTGCCTCAGAAATAGAAGTGTTTAACCAGGCACAGCCGCTTCCTTTTCCTATAGATGAAAGTTCGGAAGTTAATGAAGATTTAAGATTGAAGTATAGATATTTGGATCTTCGTAGGCCAAAAATATTAAACAATATGATTATCAGACATACTCTTACACAACTAATAAGAAAATATCTTGATGAGAATCAATTTGTAGATGTGGAAACACCAGTGCTTTTTAAAAGCACTCCTGAAGGAGCCCGCGATTATCTCGTCCCATCCAGAGTTAATCCTGGAATGTTTTTTGCACTACCACAATCACCGCAAATGTTAAAACAGCTTCTTATGGTCGCTGGTTTAGATAGATACTATCAGATAGTAAAATGTTTCCGCGATGAAGATTTGCGTGCAGATAGACAACCAGAGTTCACACAGATAGATATTGAAATGTCTTTTATAGATGAAGATGACATTATGGGTCATTCTGAAAACTTTATTCGTAATGTTTTTGAACATGTACAGAAAGTAAAACTGCCAAATCCTTTTCCTCGTATTACTTATGATCAGGCCATGGAAGAGTATGGCAATGATAAGCCAGATACCCGTTTTGAAATGAAGTTGAAAACGGTAAGTGAAGTTTTTGATGGTTCTGAGTTTAAAATATTTAGTGAAACAGTAAAAGCAGGTGGAGTTGTAAAGGCTATGAATTTTAAAGCTTCGGCTGATAAACTTTCACGCAAAGATATAGATGATCTTGTTGCTTTTGCTATAAGACAAGGCGCAGGTGGTATGGCTTGGATTAGATTCGCAGAAAAACCAGAGTCACCTATAGTTAAGTTCATCAGTGAAGATCGCTTAAACAAATTAAAAGATTTAATGGCAGTAGAAAAAGGTGACATAGTATTTTTTATGGCAGATAAAAAAGATAAGGTCAATGACATACTAAGTAGAGTAAGGCTTCATGTCGGTTCTAAGTATGCTCTCTATGATGAAAAGAAACTTGAGTTTATATGGGTAGTAGATTTTCCACTTGTGAGTTTTAATGCAGATGAAAAAAGATTTGAAGCAAATCACCATCCTTTCACGGCTCCTAAAGAGTCAGATATACCTATGCTTGATATTGATCCATTGAAAGTAAAAGCACGCGCTTATGACTTGGTATTAAACGGAACTGAGATAGGCGGAGGTTCCATAAGAATACACGATTCAGCGCTACAAAAAAAGATGTTCAACTTAATGAATATAGATGATGCTGCAGCCGAAATGAAGTTCGGTTTTCTACTTGAGGCCTTAAAATATGGGGCACCACCACACGGTGGTATAGCTTTCGGTCTGGACAGAATGGCAATGATAATAACTGGTAGTCAATCAATAAGAGATGTTATTGCTTTCCCAAAGACATCGAAAGCACAGTGCTTGCTTTCGAACGCTCCATCGGAAGTTGAATTAAGACAGCTAAAAGAGCTTAGTATTAAGATAGATATCCAATAACCCCTTTATTTATATAAACAAATTTTGGTAACAAAGAATTACCTTGATGCGGCATTATTGAAATATCTTGACACAATGATATTCTGTGTTATTATTAGTATATAAATTAGGGTAAAATGACAAATGGGAGTAAAAAAGTATGAAAAAAACGCTTGTTTCTATCATGATTGTATCCTTATTTTTTGCTTCTGGGGCATTTTCTGCTGTTATTACTACTGCAACTGAAACAGTTGTTCCAAGTAAAATGACAGAAATTCAACAAAAAATACAAGACAAAATGGATAAGATTAACAAAGACGATAAAACAGTTGCACCAGTTGCAAAAGAAATCATTGTTGAAAAAAATATTGTAAAACCAGTTTTAGAAGTTGCACCTGTAGCAGTAACTCCAAAGGTATTTGATATGGGGACACTTGCTGCGATGAATATTATTGGTGGATTATTTGAAGGTGGTCTTATAGGAGCAGGTTGTGGACTTATCGGATATTCGAAAAATATGAATTTGAATACACAACCACTTGTCACTGGTACTTTGGCTGGAATGTTTACAGGTATGACTTTAGGGGCTGCGTTGTCTATATATCAGGCAAACTCAAAGCGGTACTCAGCATCAGATGATTTTGGATATGACATAGTAGGTGGAACCATATTAGGAATTTTATTGGGGAGTGCAGGAGGTTTTATCTCTTACGGTAAGACTCATGATCTTGAAAATGTTTCAGAAGTTATAGGTTATGGCGTGGCAATTGGTGCTGGACTTGGGCTTGTGCTTGGGGTAGTTGAAACTTTTATTCCTGAACAGTACAGAGGCACAACTGAAAAATTAAAAGCAATGAACATACAAAATTTAAATGGCAGCACTGTACTAAGCTGCAATATAAAATTTTAGGGGTTGTAATATGAAAAAAACAATTATTATCATAATGATATTGGCAATGTGTGGAGCTCCAGTTTTTGCTGGAGATATAGGAAGAATAATAGGATTAGATTCACTTCTTGGAATATCAGTAGGAGCAGCAATAGGAACCGCTTTGTCAACGCCCTCATATATGGATGGCGGTAAAACAGACGGTACTACTTTTCTTGTTGGAGCTGGTTGTGGCGCTTTGTATGGAGTTATATTTGGTTTGGCTTTAGGTATATTTGGATTAAATGAAGATATTAATATGAAAAATAAAGAAAACAGTAAGGTCTCGATTGACAGAAAAGAAAGGTTTGTTCAGTATAATGCAGAAAAAATAGGAATTCAAATAACACAAAAATTTTAAAAATAAGGAGAAAAAAATGAAATTATTAAAAGTGGTTTTGTTGTCGGTAGTAAGTTTTATTTTAGTTTATTCTTTCGGATGTGCTTCAAAACAGATTATAAAAGATGAAGTAGTAGCACAACAGACGCCAGCTGTTTCTGGTATGAAGTATGTAGTTAGAAAAGGTGATACGCTTTGGAAAGTGTCCTCACAGAATAAGATTTATCAAGATTCTTTTCAGTGGCCGCTTTTATATAAGGCTAATAGAGACCAAGTAACTGATCCAGATATGATAGAAGTCGGACAGGAGCTTGATGTAAAAAAAGATATGACGGATGAAGAAAAAGCAACTGCTATACAACAAGCGAAAGAAACTCCTCCATACAAGCTACACAAGACCCCGAGGAAAACACTTCCGCTTAAGTATTAATTAGTGCATTCCAAATATAAAATACAAGGGCCGGCTATGTCCGGCCCTTGTTGTTTGTCTGTAGAAACCTTATGAAAACACCTTCTGAAAATAAGATTATTATAGAATATAAGAAAAAGCTAAAAGTGCCATTTGGTTCAAGTGATATAATAATAAATGTATTAAAACAAGAAAAGAAAACAGGGCTTGAAATAAACCTTATGTTTACGGATAATGTTTATATAAAGAAGATTAATCTGGAATACAGACAGTTAAATAAAGCAACGGATGTGATATCTTTTGAAGAAGCAAACGGCGGAGATATAGTAATATCTGTTGAAAAGGCAGAAGAACAGGCAAGAGAATATGGCGTTTCTCTAAAAGAAGAGCTTCAGAGGCTTTTAATTCACGGACTTTTGCATATACTTGGTTATGATCATATAAAAGCAAGTGATAAAATAAAAATGCAGCTAAGAGAAAGAAAATATATGAAAAAAAATATGGAGAAAAATTAAATGGATTTTATCACGCAGCTACAGCTAATCTCGCTATTTTTTCTGTTTTTTTTGGCGGCGATTTTTTCTCTTGCGGAAACCTCCATAACTGGGATGAGCAGGATAAAGATAGCTGCAAACATAAAAAACAATCATCCAAAAGCAAAATATCTAAAGGTTTGGATTACTGATCCAAATAAAATTCTTGCTACGCTTTTAATCTGCATAAATACTGTCGCTATAGCGGCTTCTACTATAGGTGCTTTTTTATCTTTGCGCATTTCACGCTTTTTTAATATTGTAGATTATGAATCTTTGGTGGCTGTGGTTGTGGCTGCTATCATTACTGTAATAATAATAATATTTGGAGAGATTTCGCCTAAAGTATTTGCCATACATAATACTGAAAAACTTGGATTGATTCTTATAGGACCAATAGTTAGAATATACAAAATTATCAGACCAATCACTGAGCTGTTTCTCAAAATTAGTAATTTTATTATTACTCTTTTTGGCGGCAAGGCATCGTCATCTGTCCCTGTTATCACTGCTAAAGATTTGGACACGGTTTTAAATGTTAGTGCTGAAGCTGGTTACATAGATGAACATGAAAAAGCCATGATGACAAGTATTATGGGCTTTAATGAAATGCAGGTAAAACAGGTTATGGTTCCGAGAACTTCTATAACTGCTGTCAATATCACATGGGATGAGGATAAGATATTAGACACGATTATGGAAGCGGGTTATTCCAGAATGCCAGTTTACAAGGATACGCTTGATAATATAGTTGGTATCATATATACAAAAGATATGCTCTCTATGATAAAAAACAGGCAGCTGATTATTTTTCACGATATTATTAGGGTCCCATATTTTATTCCTGAAACAAAGAATGCAGGGGATTTATTGAAAGAATTTAAAAAAGGAAAGCTTCATATTGCCATAGTGTTAGATGAGTTTGGTGGCACAGCAGGTCTTGTATCTTTAGAAGATATTCTTGAAGAGATTGTTGGCGAGATACACGATGAGTATGATGTGGAAGAAAAAGAGATAGAAGATTTGGGTGACGGAGTGTTTTTTGTTAAAGGTATGATAGAAATATCAAAAGTAAACGAAGCCCCATTAAAGCTTGATATACCTGAAGATGAAAATATAAATACTATGAGTGGGTTTCTTACTACTTTGTTTGGGTATGTCCCGAAACAAGGAGAAGTAATTAAATTTGGGAATTTTAATTTTATAGTAGTAAAATCAGATGAAAGAAAGATAACAAGAATAAAAATAGAAACAATAAATAAAAAGGTTTAATTTCTTGAAGTGACTTGAGCGTGAAGTTGCCTGACAAAAATTAGTAATTGTCTTTTGGAGGACTTAAATGGCAGAGTATTATCCGTATAAAGAAATAGAAACTAAATGGCATAAATTCTGGGAAGCCAATAAAACATTCAAATCCACAGGCGTAGGCACTAAATACTATGTGCTGGAAATGTTTCCTTATCCGTCAGGTTATCTCCATATGGGGCATGTTCGGGTATATACCATAGGAGATGTGATAGCTCACTATATGAGAATGAAAGGTTACGATGTAATACATCCTATGGGCTATGATGCTTTCGGTTTACCTGCAGAAAATGCTGCCATAAAAAATAATGTACATCCAGCAGAATGGACTCATAAAAATATTGACCATGCCCGACTACAGTTTAAAAAATTAGGAATGTCTTATGATTGGGATAGGGAGATAGCTACCTGCAATGAGGATTATTATAAATGGAATCAGTGGCTTTTTAAAAGGCTTTATGAAAAAGGATTGGCATATAGAAAAGCAACTGCAGTCAACTGGTGTCCTGATTGTGGAACAGTGCTTGCCAATGAACAGGTTCATGATGGCAAATGTTGGAGATGCGAGACCATAGTCGAACAAAAAGAATTAACGCAGTGGTTTTTTAAGACCACTGCATATAGTCAGGAATTACTTGATGGACACGACAAAATAGATTGGCCTGATCGTGTTACTTTAATGCAGAAAAACTGGATTGGCAGAAGTGAAGGAATTAGGATATTTTTTAAAGAAGCAAAAAGCGGAGAACTATTGCCAGTATTTACTACAAGACCAGATACTATATTTGGTGCGACTTATGTGGTATTGGCGCCTCAGCATCCATTAGTGGAGAAAATCAAAAAAGAAGTTAGCCCAGATAAAGTAAAAGAAATAGAGGCATTTCAGGACAAAGTTAAAAAGAGTGATATTACAGTAATGACTCTCATCAATATGGAAAAAGAAGGCGTAGACACAGGCGCTTTTGCTATCAATCCTGTTAATGGAGCAAAGGTGCCAGTGTGGATTGGCAATTATGTTCTTATGGATTATGGGACTGGGGCTATTATGGCGGTTCCAACTCACGATGAAAGAGATTTTAAGTTTGCTAAAAAATATAATTTACCTATGATTGTGGTAATACAACCTAAAGCTAATAAACTTGAAGTGAGTACTATGACAGGAGCATATGAAGAGGAAGGAGCTCTGGTTAATTCTGCAAATTTTGACGGAATGAATAATATAGAAGCAGGAAAGAAAATAGCTGTTTGGATGGAAAAAGAAAACTTTGGAAAAATTGAAGTAAATTATAGATTGAAAGATTGGTTATTGTCTCGTCAGCGTTATTGGGGGACTCCAATACCTGCGATATATTGTGATAAATGCGGCATAGTTATGGAGAAAGATGAAAACTTGCCAGTCAAACTACCTTTAGATGTGGAGTTTACTGGTAAAGGAAATCCACTTGAAAAATCACATTCATTTATGCAAGTTGCTTGTCCTAAATGTAATGGTCCGGCAAAAAGAGAAACAGATACCATGGATACTTTTGTAGATTCTTCCTGGTATTTTATAAGATATTGCGATTCAAAAAATACACACCTTCCTATAGATAAAGCTATTGCTGACAGGGAACTTCCTGTGGATCAGTATGTAGGCGGACCTGAGCATGCTTGTATGCATCTTATCTATGCAAGATTCTTTACTTATGTACTGAGAGATTTAGGATTGATATCTTGTAGTGAACCATTTAAAAAGCTTTTGACACAGGGTATGGTAGTTAAAAATGGCGCCAAAATGTCGAAATCAAAAGGTAATACTGTGAGTCCGGATGATATGATTGAAAAATATGGAGCAGATACTGCCAGATTATTTATGTTATTTGCTTCGCCACCGCCTATGGATTTGGAGTGGAGTGATGATGGTGTGGATGGCTCTTTTAGATTTTTAAATAGGGTGTGGAGAAAAATTTCTTCACATATAGATAGTGTTAGAAATATGAAGTCAAAGACACTCGATATGTCAGACATAGAAATGCTTTCACCACAGAAAAAACAGCTATTTCGCAAAACCCATCAGACCATAAAGAAAGTGACAAATGATGTAGGTAAAGAACAACAGTTTAATACTGCAGTGGCTTCTATTATGGAGCTCTTTAATGAGTTTAATCCTTTAGAGTTTGATATGAATAATGAGCTGGACAAAATATTGTTTAAATTTACAGCAGAAAGTATGATATTATTAATGGCACCACTTGTACCTCATTTTTCTGAAGAACTTTGGCAATCGCTTGGTAATAAATCAAGCATATTTACTTGTAACTGGCCTGATTATGATCAGGAAATGATTGTGGAAGATTCTGTGGAGTTTGTTTTTCAGGTTTCTGGGAAAATCAGGGATAGGATACAGCTTCCTTTGAATTTGAGTCAGGAAGACATTGAAAAGACAGGATTTGCCAGCCCAAAACTTCAGGAATGGTTACAGGGGAAGACAGTAGTTAAAAAAATATTTGTTAAAAACAAATTATTAAATATTGTTGTTAGATAAATAAAGTCTAAAAAGGAGTTTTTATGAAAAGAATAATGTTATTATTAGTAATGTTTCTTGTAATCGTAATAGGCTTTGGCTGTGCTGGTTATACACCACAGGTGAGCTTGCCATCATATATACAGAAGCTTGCCGTACCTGTGTTTTTGAATAAAACACAGACCTACAATATAGAACAATATGTCACGCAAAAAACTATAGACCAGTTTATCGCTGATGGCAAAGTATCAATTGCTGAAGAACAAACTGCGGATGGCATACTGAAGGTCAGCATAGATAAGTATTTGTTAAATGCTATAACTGTGGATATAAATCAGGTACCGCAGCAGTACCGTTTAAGAATTTACATTTCTATATATTTATTTGATAATAAAAACCAGAGACAGTTATGGTTGGAAGAAAATCTTTGGGAAGAAACAACTTACTATGTGGTAAACAGTCTTGGAATGCCTGCTGAAACAGAAGAGACAGCAAGAATGAGAGTGTTAGATCGTTTATCTGAGAGAGTATTTAGAAGAGTGTTAAACGGGTGGTAAAAATGAAGAAAATAGTATTATTGGCACTAATGTGTTTAGCCCCTATAGTTGCTTTAGCATCTGAAAATCAGGGATATATAGCTGGCCATATAACCACATGCAGTGCTTTTGTAAATGGTTATCCTTCAGATACGACAAACTGGTTTTTTAGGGCACAGCATAAAGTGATACAATATTGGGCTTATTTTCTTTTTCCAAGTGGTAGCGAACTAACTGCGGTGAAAAATAGAGAGTATCTCTTTGTAAACCCTTTTGAGTATTATTCTGGAAAAGGTGAAATAAAAGATTCAAATAGTTATGTGTTTGAAAACAAATGGATATCGCCAACTGGAAAAGTAGTAGCAGAAAAAACTTTTACATGGGATAAGACCTCTTCGGCAGATAAAGTTACTATAGAAGATAAGGTATATGTACCTTATGCTTTTATCAATTACATAGGCATAACGCAAATGTTTAAAGAAAACGGACAGGATAAGCTTCCTGACGAGCAGGGGCTATATCATATAAATCTTTATATTAATGGGGAACTCGCAGCAGTTACATTTTTTGAAATGAAGGACTAATCAAATGCAGGCAAATTTCATAAAAACATCTACTCTTTTGCCGTTTTATGTTTTGGCTGGAGATGATGATTTTTTTCGCAAGGAATTCATTAAGGAATTATTAGAAGTTTTTTTGATTGGTAAGATTGATAGTACCTCTATGGAAACTTACGACTTAACGGATAAAGATTCAGTAAATGAAGTGGCTACGATTATTGAATCTGCTAAAACCCAGCCTTTTTTTTCCGAAAAGAAGTTTATTCTTATTAAAGATTTTACGAAGTTAAAAAAAGATGAACTTGAAACCCTTACTGCTTTTCTCCCTAATATACCAGAGTTTACTGTTATGCTACTTACGACAGGACAGGAAGCAAAAAAGGTTCTGGATATGGAAATTCCATCAGCAAACATAATAAATCTTTCAGCTTCTAAAGCTGCGGATATTAAGTTGTGGATTATAGATTATCTTAAAGACCTTAAAAAAAATATTAATCCCGATGTTTTGGACTACATTATAAGTGAAGCAAATGGCGAAGCGGCTTCAGTTAAAAACGAAATAGACAAAATACTGCTTTTAATAGGAGATAAAGCAGAGATAGAAATGGCTGATTTTTCGGAGACCAGAGGTGTGAGCAGAGAATATAATGTGGATGAGCTAACTGAAGCAATCGCCACTAAAAACGAAAAGAAAGCCATGCTTGTATTTTAAAAAATCTACCCAGAAACAGCGGCTGTACAAATGCTTGGTTATATTTTTTATAAGATTAAGAGTCTTTATATAATAAGATATTTTCTTTCTAATGGTGAGTTTAAAAAGATTTTTAGATATATGTATGTAAAAGATATAGAACAGGCAAAGGTACAGGCAAGAAATTTCGCAAAGGCACCTTACTCAGATATTTTGGCTATTATTAAAGAAGCAGATAGCAGCATAAAGCTATCAAGCAGAGACAAGGCCAAAACAATTCTTACCATAATGCTTCAAAAGATATTTTTAAGGATAGAGTAGGATTGTCATTTTCTTAACCCTAATAAAAGAAAAAACCCGCGATTGCTCGCGGGTTTTTTGATATTTTGACTAAAATTACTTTTTGATTAAGGTCTTTTTAGCGGCTCTTGATTTATATCTGTCGCCTGTGTTTTTCTTGATTATTCCTGCCTGAACTGCTTTATCTACTGTTGAGTAAACATCTGGAAGCAATTTTTTAGCTTCATCAGGTGTGAGCGTTCTGGTCTTTTTCAATATGTTGCGGACCTGAGATACTACGCCTTTTCTTCTTTCGGTCCTTTTAGCTGTCTTCCTTAAGTCCTTAATTGATGCTTTTAAATTAGGCATTTCCTGTATTACCTCCACAAAGTTTATAAATTAACGAGATGATTCTAATATAAAAGCACAGGTATGTCAACTGTAAATAACGCTATTGCCAGAACAACTCTTTATTGGTATTATTTATTATTGAAGGAAAATCTATAGCGGTTTGCTATTACAACTGCTTAAAGAGGGAAGCTTGAAAAAAGCAAAAAAACCAACAATAAAGGTCAAAGAAGCGGTTCCTGCAGAGGATGTTATCTTAAAAAATGCTTTACTGCAGAACGCACCAAAACCCAGTACTTCTTTGCTTAAAAAGACCTTAATAAAGGTATTTTCACGGTCAACATATTTGGTAACACTATTGATTGTTATGTTTTTTGCAGTTTTTGCTACTATGCGAGACAGTCAGGCACAAAAAACCGAAGAAGCCTTTTTAAACATAATTAAAGCACCATTTTACCAGATACACATATCTTACCTTCAAATGGGCTACACTCCATATTTTTTGATAAATCTTGTAGTGATTTTAATATGTTTGTTGCTGATTTTTTCGATTTTTAAAAAGCGTGAAGGAAAAGTACTCAACACTTCTAAAACTCCATGGGGCTCATGGTTCTTTCTTCTAATAGCCATTATTTCATATTTATTTCAAATTAAGCTATTTATGAGTGATAAGTTATATGTCGTTCAGGGTTTATTATATTTGACCATGATAATAATTTTTGCGGTTTATCTTTATAGGGTAGATGTGAAAAATGGAGTTGCTATTATAACACATAAATTACTTCAACCTGCCGAACAAAGAAATCTATTAATTTTTTCTGGAATAATGTTTATAGTATATATTTTTGATTATAATTCTTGGAAATATAGTTTTATAGGCGATGAGTATATGTTTTATGATTTTGCTGTTGATATAGCCAAAGGCCTGCGACCACTGCAGTTTTTTTATGAAAGTGGTGTGGCTGGAGACCATCCTATACTTGCTTCTATCTACCCTGCGGCAATTATGAAAATATTTGGAACTGGATTATTGGGATGGAAGATTAACGCAGCGCTTGTTCCTGCTTTAACTATCATACCGCTTTACATGTGGATGAAAATGATTTTCAAAAGAAAAGTTGCGATTATTACTGTTGTGGCTTTTGCTTTCTCGGCGGCCATGATGGCTTTTTCGCATATAGCACATGATGTGGTACATGCGGTTTTTCCTTTTGTCTTAGCTCTTCTCGTTCTTGAGTTAGCAATCAGAAAGAATTCTAAGTTTTGGTCCTTCGTGACTGGCTTAGTGCTGGCTTTGGGATGTTATTCATTTTATACTGCTCGCCTGACTGTGCTTGTAGCAGCTCTGTATTGGCTTTTTCATCCTTTACGCAGGAAATACGCTATCTCAAATCTTTTTACAGGTCTGTCTATATACGCCGCTTCAATTGTATTTGTTTTATTAAATCCAGATTTTATAAAACACATGACTGTTCATTCGGTCTTTACAGGTAGCGAGGTCTCCAATATATCTGAGCGGCCACTGTATATGATAATGAATTATATTACTACATTTTTTGCGTTCTTATTTAAACCAAACATGTCTCACTTCATAGCAGGAAGTACTGCAGAGTGGCTGACCGCCACTGGTGCAATAGCTGGTTTGATTTGGTGCGTATTGTCCTTGAAAAAGGACTGGCGAGCAAGATGGCTATTGTCTTCTTATGCTGTGCTTGTATTATTTATTGGAGGTATAGTGCAGTACACATACGCTCCAAATACCAGAGTAAACTTCTTGGCGCCTATGTTTTCTATATTGGCAGGGGTTGGTTTAATGCGATTATTAGCTGCCTCTGCTATTTTTATTAAAATGTCTTATAAAAAATATATTGTGGTTTTTTTCTCCGTAGTTGTGCTCATAATGCTTAATGGAGTTTGGTATTTTTATTTTTATTTTCCAAAAGCATTTTTTCATACACAAGAGTCATATATAGTTAAATATATGCAGGAAAAAGCAAATCCTCATAAAACATACCTTATGGTTACAGGGCAGTTTATCAGGGACACTCATTTGCCTGAACTATATAAGTTTCCAAAAGGTTTTGCCTGTATGGGAGTTCCTGCTTTTGAAAAAATGTTAAAAGATAATAGCGCGGCTGGAAAAGTATTTTTATTTTCTGTCGAGAACTTCAAAGCTAAACCTGATTTGAGGGCTATAGTAGAAAAAGGTAGTGTCATATATAACTATGAATTATTGCCAGTGGCTTATGTATTTGATTTTACAAATGAAAACTATTATAAAGGTTTTAAACAGCTTTGGTTAACTGGAAAGACATTTTTATCCATTGAAGAGCCAGACCTACCACCTATGACTATTAATGGAACTGAGAAAATTTCAGAAAGTAGCATAGGAGTAATAGATACTGTTAAGTTGAAGAAAAATATAAAAAGTAATTTTACTACTGGAATGTTCTTTAAAAATAGTTCGGCAACTACTATAGAAAAATATAAAATAAATAAGCTTAACTTAAACGAAAAACTTGGGATTTCTTCAGACATGGCTATTTCTGAAGATGGTATAAAGTTATATATAGCAGATGGAGGCGCTAAACTACTTAAACTTTTTACAAGAATATCAGAAAACAATTATCAATTTAAAAAAATTATAAAGTTTTATCCAGAACAAAAAAAATTCCTTGGAATATTTGATACGCCTAAAAATAAGTTAGAGTGTTTTATGTATGTTTGTCTTGATAATGTTTCAGGTGATATTTATGCGCTGGATTCTGACACTGGGGCTGTGAGAGTATTTGATTCTGAAGGTGTGTTTAAAAGCGAAATCATAAGAGGCAGTTATTTGATAGGGGCAAGGTCTTTGAGAATCTCAGATTCTGGTATAATTCTTACCACGGCTGTACCTGCGCAAAATATGGTATTAGTTTTTACAAATACAGGTAAGCTTGTTAATAATTTGGTCACCACTTCAGGAAACGGTTTGGGGCAGTTGGCACAGCCATCATTTGCTATAACTGGTATGGAAAGAGGAATATATGTTGTGGATGCCAAAAATGGAAGAGTTCAGCACTTAGATGATAGCTTTAATTTTATAGAGTATTACAGACTTGGAGATGTGTCGGTTGACTATGGCCCGCAACTTCTCATATATGATAATGAAAAGGTCCCTTATTTTATGATTATGCAGCCGCATTATCAAAGATTACTGTTATATCCTATACATGAAAACCGAATAAGATTGCTTGACCTTAAAGGTATAAAAGGAATAAACTTAAAGGAACCAAGTATTATGACAAAAGATAAAGCAGGAAGCATTTACTTATTAGACGCTATTACGGGTATTATATTAAAAATAGAGTTGCCAGAAGATGTAATTACTGCGCCACCAATATATATAGGGCGTCGCAGTTAAGTCGCGTTGTAACGAAATAAACTAATGGAGAAAACGAATGTCTATAGTGGAAATATTAAAGAATGATATAAAAGAAATAGTTAAAAAAAAATATGGTGTCAAAGTTGATAGCTCAGCTTTTGATTTGGCGGCACCACCTGAAAATCAACCTGGGCATTTTGGCTCAAACATTGCTATGTTTCTTGCCAAGCCAATGAAAAAAGCTCCATTTATAATTGGGGAGGAGATAGCACAGGAATTGAGAAAGTTGGAATATATAACAGCAGTGGAAATTATAAAACCTGGTTATACAAACATCTCATTAAATCTTTCATTTTATAAAAATGAACTTGATAAACTATTAAAATCAGATTCGGCATTCAAAAATAATTTTGGAAAAGGGAAGACAGTTAATATAGAGTTTGTGAGTGCCAATCCAGTAGGACCACTTAATATAGTTAGCGGTAGAGCAGCTGCGTATGGGGATACACTTGCTAATATTTTTGATTACAGCGGATATAAAACTGTGCGTGAGACCTATGTTAATGATTTTGGGAGGCAAATGCATCTTTTTGCCCTTTCCTTAATGGCAAGATACTTACAACTATACGGAAGAACCAATCAAGTCCCAGAAGAAGGTTATCAAGGAGAATATGTCACTGAAATTGCGAAGGCAATGAAAGAAATAAAAGGCGAGGCCTTTTATAAAACAATTGGTAATGTAGAAAAGCTTGAGGACTGTTTGCAATATCCTGAGTTTCGGGCTTTTGGACTTAAGCATGTGCTTGATTGGCAAAAACAAACACTGGAAAGATTTGGAGTGAAGTTTGATGAATGGTTCTCGGAAACAACTCTGCATGAAAAAGGTGAAGTAGATGAGGCATTTAAGTTAATAGAAAAGCGTGGTTTGTTTTATGAGAAAGAAGATGCGGTGTGGTTTAAGACGACAGAGTTCGGGGATGATAAAGATAGAGTAGTTAAGAAAACAGATGGTGGATATACATATTTTGCCAGCGACATAGCGTATATACAAAATAAAGTAAAACGCGGAGCCGATTTGGTAATAAATATACTCGGGCCAGATCATCACGGTTATGTGAAAAGACTTGAATCTATAATGCAGGGCTTAGGTTATGAAAAAGAGCGTATCAGAGTTATTATACTCCAGCAGGTGAACTTATTAGAAGGCGGAGAAAAAATGAAAATGTCCAAGAGAGCGGGTAACTTTGTTTCTTTGGATGAATTATTAGAAAGTGTAGGACGCGATGCGGCAAGATACTTTTTTATAATGCGTTCATACTCGTCTCATCTTGATTTTGATTTGGAACTGGCAAAGGAACAGTCAGATAAAAATCCAGTCTATTATCTGCAATATGCGTATGCACGTTTGTGTAATATATTTGAAAAAGCAAAAGAGGTAGTGAAAGATAGTTCTGAATATGATGCTGACAAAATAGCTTTTGAAACTCTTGAAAAAGAAGAGCTTGAGCTAATACGAGCTATCCTTTGCATACCTGAGTTTATTAAAGAGTCGGCAGAGCGCGAGTCCCCAAACTGGCTTGTACAGCATGTTCACTTTTTGGCATCACATTTCCATAGCTTTTACGGTAAATTAAGAGTGGTGCAAGATGACAAACAAATAATGGCAAAAAGATTATTTATTTTAAATGCTTTAAAACGCACCTTTGAAGTGTGTTTTGGTATAATAGGTATAACACCAAGAACAAAAATGTAGAAGTAACTACCGCATATAAATTGTAGTGAAGTCCAGCCCAAGAGGAGAACAAATATGTGTTTCTCAGCAGGCGCAAGTTTTACTGCAGGTGTATTGCTTACTACTATCGGCACAGCTACACTAAAAAAAGTTCACAAACCAGCGCAACTCGCATTTGCTCTTATTCCTTTATTTTTTGCTTTTCAACAATTTTCAGAAGGTATTTTGTGGTTGACTATGGGGCGAAGTGATTTTGTTTTAGTTCAGGCAGTGGCTACTCATGTCTTTTTAATATTAGCGCAGGTGGTTTGGCCTATGCTTGTGCCATATTCTGTATTGCTGATTGAAAAAGATAAAACAAGAAGAAAAATTCTTCTTGGTTTGTTGGCAGGCGGTGCAGTGATAGCGTTTTATAATTTGTATATTTTTATTTTTCATGGTGTACACGCGCAGATTGTCGCAAATCACATTGCATATCATACTGATTTCATAATTCCCATTGGCAAATCGGCTGTGATATTTTACTTGATTGTTACTTTGGCACCGCTTTTTGTTTCAACCTTTAAAAGAATGAGTATTTTAGGTGTTATTATAGCAGTATCATTTATTGTTTCGGCTGTGTTTTATATGCAGTGTTTGACTTCTGTGTGGTGCTTTTTTGCTGCTTTAATCAGTTTTGTTATTTATTATATTATCAGAGACGCACACAGGGAATATCATATAGATTTGTTGGCGGCAATTAAAAAGACAGTTAAAAAAACTCGTGATAAAATAATTAAGAAACATTAAAAATATTTTTTTTATTATTGCAAGAGATGTTTTCTTAGGTTATTATTAGAATATAAAAGTTTTATAATTCAAATATATATGAGAGGTTCATCTAATGAATAAAAAATTAAGTTTCTTAATAGGATTGATTTTATTTCCTATTATATTATTTGCTTTTGCAGGAGATGCTGATTTAGAAAAAGCAGCAGCGGCAGCACGAGAAAGAAAAGGTGATTTGACTATAGATTTGACAACACAAGCCATAGCAGAGGGCTTATCTCCTCAAAATCAGGCAATGGCTTTAATTCTCAGGGCTTCGCAGGAACAGAAAAAATTTATTTTGGACAAGGCTCTTAAAGATTATAATGATGCCTTAGAAAAAAATATTGACTTACAAGACAATGTCAAAGCCAGTGGTTATGGTGCGCGTGGACAGTTGTATGTATTGAAGGGCTTATACAATGAAGCAGACAGAGATATAAATAAATCAATAAAACTCAATAGCAAAGATGGTTATATGTATTGTATTCGTGGAAGTTATTATAGCGGAAGGGGCAATTTAAATAAGAGTATGGAGGATTATAACAAAGCAACGGAGCTACTTCCTAATAAACCTGAACCATATTATTTTCGCGGTGGACTTTTTGAGAAACAGGGCAAATATC
Source organism: bacterium (assembly GCA_037138355.1). Taxonomy (GTDB): domain Bacteria; phylum Oederibacteriota; class PGYV01; order PGYV01; family Palsa-1178; genus PALSA-1178. Next base: position 34 of record JBAXIL010000019.1, on the reverse strand, counting down.
AAGAGGCTAATGCTGACTATCAAAATGCAATAGA
>JBAXIL010000018.1:0-30900 GCA_037138355.1 bacterium | reverse complement strand
CTACCGAGACAAATCGCCCCAAGGGGAAAGTGTCTCGGAGATTTTCAACTATGCCGAAAATCGGAGCAGGTGAGCAGAATGAACAGTCGAGCAGTTGACAGTTCAGGCAACGCCGAACCTGCGATCAACTGTTCAATAACTCCAACCCCTTCATCTTTTTAACTAATTATTCCTTATTGCTTTTGGTTTTTTTGATGGTAAAATATATTTGTAATTCAAAACAGGTAAAAGCATATTTTAGTTTTATATTTCAAATTATAATTATCAAATAAAAGGAGAACGAAATGAAAAAAAATAGTTTGGTTATAGTTCTTGTTGGTTTGTTTTTTATGTTGATATTTTCCAGTTGTGCTACGAATGCCACAACAACAGTAGCTACAGCCACAGCAGAACCAACATTTCCTTATTCTGATATTGTGTCAGTTCCTGGTGGGACATTTACGCAGACAGATACAGCCGCGAATAGTTTTCAGCATACAATATCTGCTTTTAAGTTAGGGAAATACGAAGTGACATATGATTTGTGGTACACGGTAAAAGCATGGGCTTTAGGTAATGGATATAATTTTGCAAATGAGGGTATGGAGGGAGGAGCTGCAGTATCAGGAGCGGCACCAACTGCAGCTAAGTATCAGCCAGTTACAAAAGTATACTGGCGTGATGTGATAGTATGGTGTAATGCTTATAGCGAAAAGAGTGGACTTGCATCTTGCTATACTTACTTAGGCGATGTAATAAAGGATTCCAGAGACGCTAATGCGACAGCATGTGATAATGCGGTTTGTATTTGGTCAAACACTGGATACAGATTGCCAACAGAAGGCGAGTGGCAGTATGCTGCAAGTTATGAAGATGGATCGAGTTGGACGGCATATAACTACGCTAGCGGAGCGACAGCAAACTATAACGATGCCATTGCCACAGGACTTGTTGCTTGGTATGATCCAAACGCAAGTTATGTTACTCATAATGTAGGAGGTAAAAACGCTAATAAACTTGGGATTTATGATATGTGTGGAAATGTGCAAGAGTGGTGCTGGGATATCTATGGAACATATCCCGGGACATCTACAAACTATAAAGGATTTGCAAGTGGTTCCTCCCGCGTGCTGAGGGGGGGAGATTTTAACTATGCCGCGATTCTTCTGCAGATTGGATACCGCGGATATTGTAGCTACATTCCTGGGGTCTCGAACCACTCCGTCATAGGTTTTCGTTTTGCGAGGACAAATTAACCTTTTGGGCTTTAAGTAATTTTATTTATTTTTTTTGTCCTTTGTGATATGAAGATTTGCAACTATTATTGTTTCTGTATAATTTTGTCGCGATTGTTAATATTAAATAAGTTTGTTATTATTTGCTCTGTAAACAGTGCTTCGGATGTGGTTAGCCAGTGGCGGATGGCGTCTAAATCGGCAGCCAAGATTTGCCTTCGGCGAATCGTAGCAGCTGAGCAGAATGAACAGTCGAGCAGTTGACAGTTCAGGCAAGGCCGAACCTGCGGTCAACTATTTAGATTTAAGTAAAAATTACAGTTGCAAAGATCTTCCATTATGGTCATTCAAAATTTTCTTAGGAAGCACTATCAATAACTTCATCCAAACTCAAAACCCATAATTCTCACCATAAATCCTATGATTTTATCCTCTATAATTAAACTTAATATTTATAACTGTTGTTCTTATGGAAACTCTCTCTAAATTCATGTGCCATTTCAAAACATTCAAATATGATTTGATTCTCTAAAGCCTTTTATGTTTACTTAGTTGCCCTTTTGTTTTATAATAATACAAAATCAATAATAGAAAGGTGATTATATGAGTGCGAAAATACTTGATGGAAAAACAATGTCTGCGGCAATTAAAACAGCATTGAAACAGAAAATTACACAACAGGGAATTAAACCAGGTCTTGCTGTAATACTTGTAGGCGAAGATGCTGGTTCAAAAGTTTATGTAGGGGGCAAGGAAAAAGACGCTCTTGAAGTAGGCTATCTTTCTGAACTGTACAGGTTGCCAGAAAATACTCCGCAAGAACACATTTTAAAACTCATTAAAGAACTTAATGCAAAAAAAGAAATTAATGGCATTTTGGTTCAGTTGCCATTACCAGAACATCTCAATGAAGAACTCATAACAAACTCTATAGACCCTATGAAAGATGTGGACGGTTTTACTTATAATAGCGCAGGAAGGCTTTTCACAGGAAGTAAGGGTTTAGTTGCATGTACACCAAAAGGTTGTATGGAAATGATAAAAGCTACAGGGATTGAGATTAAAGGAAAAAACGCTGTTGTAATTGGTAGAAGCAATATCGTTGGAAAACCAATGGCAATACTTTTACTTGCTGAACATGCAACTGTTACAATCTGTCATTCACGCACAAAAGATTTGGCGTCTATCACTAAACAGGCAGATATATTGGTAGCGGCAATTGGAAAAGCGAAATTTGTAAAAGCAGATATGGTTAAAGACGGAGCGATAGTAATAGATGTAGGAATGAACAGAGATGACAGTGGAAAGTTGTGCGGAGATGTGGATTTTGATGCGGTAAAAGAAAAAGCGGCTTTTATAACACCAGTACCCGGCGGAGTCGGACTTATGACAAGAGCTATGCTTATGAGTAATACTTATGAAGCATTTTTTATGCAGAAGAACGCGCACAAATAATCAGGAGGTTTATATGAAAAGAAAAGTAGTTTACCCAGGAACTTTCGACCCTATAACTAAAGGGCACATGGATATTATAGAAAGAGCTTCAAAAATGTATGACGAAGTGACAGTGGCTGTGGCTGAAGGCGTTCAAAAGAATCCTTTATTTTCTACTGAAGAACGCATAGATATGATTAAGCATGTTGTTAAAAACTTGAAGGGCGTTAAAGTTGAAAGCTATGGCGGACTACTCGTTGAATATATGAAAAAATCAAAGAAGAGACTCGTGATAAGAGGTCTTAGGGCTATATCTGATTTTGAATATGAGTTTCAGTTGGCTTTGCTAAATAAAAAAATGATGGGCGACGATATAGAACTTATATATATGATGCCAGATGAAAAATATCTCTATATTTCTTCATCCGCAGTCAAAGAAATAGCAGGGCACTTTGGGGATGTGAAAGAGTTCGTGCATCCTTATGTGGCCGGAAAGATAAAAGCAAAGTATAAAAAGTAGTTTGTTTAAATTTATACAATAGAAAGTTTTTATTTTTTTGAAATTTTAAGTGTATTATATATATATGATGTTTATTTCAACCTTATTTTGCTCAAAATTCCCCTTGACTTTTCGTTTTATTCCTGTAAAATATAACAAAAATGAGAAAGGAGGGAATCAAACTATGACAAAAATCGAAATGGTAGACAAAATCGGAGAAAATGTTGCATTACCGAAAAAAGACATCGAAAAAGTGTTAGACAGTTTTGTAAAAATTTCGCAGGACGCTTTAAAAGCAAATGAAAAAGTTTCACTGACAGGTCTTGGTTCTTTTTCAATCAAAGAAAGAAATGCCAGACTTGCACGCAATCCAAAGACCGGAGATAAAGTAAATGTTCCGGCAAAAAAAGTAGTAAAATTCAAACCTGGCAAAGATCTTATTCAGATTCTTGCTGATTCTATGACCGGAACAGGGAACGCATAGAAATTAAACAAACATTAACCAATTCTTAACAAACAGATATCTATGTTTTGTTATAGTAATTTTACATTGTAAAATTACTATTTCATTTATTAAAGGTGGAAACTCAAATGGCGAAAAAAGACAAAGACTCTGGCAAAGAATTGCCAGAGATAGATGGGGTTGTAAAAAAGAAAACTGTGAAAAAGACTGTTACAAAAAAAACTGCTGATAAAACACTTTTAAAAAATCAGCCAGAAGAAATTATTTCAGAAACTAAAAACCCCTCCACCTACAAACCATCAGTTAAAGTAAAAACCAAAGTAATTAAAAAAACAGCAATTAAGAAAATTAAAAACATTGCCACACCTATTACTGATGAAGATGCAGAAGAAACTCAGATATCTGCTACGAAGTTTATTAAGGCAGAAGCTAAAGACACAGAAGTCGAAGTTAAGCCACAAATACTTACCGAAAGACACGAAACCACTATTCCTGAAAAATACGGTGACGACAGAATCGTTCTTATGACTCGTGACCCTAACTGGTGTTATGTTTATTGGGACCTGTCAATCGGCCTTATGGAATCAAAAAGAAAAACAATAAATGAAAAATATGACCTGGTCTTGCGGGTATATGATATTACGGATGTCAATTTCAATGGTTCCAACTCTCACAAATTCGTTGACATACAAGTAAGCGGAGAAGCAGGAAACTGGTATATCAATGTTTGGGAAGCAGGTAGGTCTTATGTTGTGGATATTGGATACAAAACAGCATCAGGTAAGTTCGTACTTCTTTCAAGATCAAATCCTGTGATTGCTCCTACTGAAGATGTGTCCCCACACACTGACGAAGAGTGGATGATTGTTGACGAAGATTTTGAAGAAATATTTAGGATTTCAGGCGGAGGAGATAAGTCGCGCTCTCCTATGGGGTCTTCAGAAGGTCTAAAAGATAGATTAAAGTCTGATTTATCTTCTGGTAATGTAAGTAGTTTTTCAAATGCAACATCTTCTTCACCAAACAAAAAAAACCGCGGTTTTTTTCTTAACGCTGACACAGAACTTATTCTTTACGGAAATACTGAAAAAGATGCAAAGCTCACTGTAAAAGGCGAAAAGGTAGATTTAAAACCAGATGGTTCATTTTCACTTAGATTTCATTTGCCAAACGGTACTATTAAGCTGCCGGTAGAAGCTGTGTCGGCTGATAAAGTAGATAAAATCACAATCAAAATCTCAGTAGAGAGGAAGACAGAATAATATTATATGAATCAACCTGACGGCTATCTGGCACTTGTTCTACATGCGCATCTTCCATTTGTAAGACACCCTGAGTATAACGACCCTATGGAAGAATATTGGCTGTATGAAGCCATAACCGAAACTTATATACCTTTACTTAATGTCTATAATAAACTCATAGAAGACGGAGTGGATTTCAGAATCACTATGTCTATAACTCCACCACTTATGGCAATGCTTAAAGATCCACTTCTTCAGGACAGATATATGCGTCATATCAATAAAATGATAGAGCTTGCCGAGAAGGAAGTTTTAAGAACAAAGTTTGAACCTCACTACAATCGCACTGCAGTTATGTATCGCGAAAAGTTTTACAATGCCAGATATGTCTTTGGGGAAAAATATAATAAAGATTTAGTCGAAGGTTTTAAACAAATACAAGAACAGGGAAAACTCGAAATCATAACTTGCGGCGCTACACATGGCTTTTTGCCACTTTCCGCTGACCGTAATGCAGTAAACGCACAGGTAAAAATCGCAGTTGACCACTATACTCAACATATGGGCAAGAAACCTCGCGGAATATGGCTTCCAGAGTGCGGCTATAATCCTGGCGATGATGAAATATTAAAAAAATACGGCATAAGATATTTTCTCGTAGATACACACGGAATACTTTATGGAAATCCAAAACCAAAATACGGAGTTTTTGCGCCAGTATATTGTAAGTCCGGAGTGGCAGCTTTTGGTCGCGATATGGAATCATCCAAGCAGGTTTGGAGTGCCAAAGAAGGTTATCCTGGAGATGTTAATTATAGAGAGTTCTACCGCGATATCGGATATGACTTAGACTATGATTATATAAAACCATACATACATGAGAGCGGTATTAGAATGAATACCGGAATGAAATATTATAAAATCTCCGGTAAAATGGACTTATCTGATAAACATCCTTATGACCCAGCAGCTGCAACTGAAATTGCGGCATCACATGCAGGGAACTTTATGCACAATAGAGAAAAACTAGTACAACACTTAAAGGCCTTAATGAAACGAGAACCAATAATAGTTGCACCGTATGATGCAGAGCTTTTCGGACACTGGTGGTATGAAGGTCCACAATTTATTGACTATCTTATGAGAAAAACTTTTTATGACCAGAATACTTTTAAAATGATTACGCCTTCAGAGTATCTGGAAAAGTTCCCAAAGAATCAAGTCGTCACACCGGCTTATTCAAGTTGGGGATATAAAGGTTATGCTGAATATTGGCTCAATGAATCAAATGACTGGGTATATAAGCATCTGCATAAGACATATTCCCGCATGAAAGAACTCACAGGCATATATATGAACAAACCGCGCACTGCAGATGAAGAACGCGCTTTAAAACAAGCAGCAAGGGAAATCTTACTCGCGCAGTCATCTGATTGGGCTTTCATAATGCAGACCAAAACCACTGTGCAATATGCAGTGAAAAGAACCTTGCAACACATATTCCGCTTTACCAAACTTTATGAAATGTTAATGTCTGGAAATATTGACACAAACTATCTCAATGAGATGGAATGGAAAGATAATATTTTCCCAGATATTGACTGGACCGCCTACGAATAGGTTTAATTCTAACAAAATCTAATTTTCAACATAAGGAAATTTATGCTATACTCTTTCCATGAATAAAAAACTATTTTATAAAGTTATATTATTGCTATCTCTCACAGTTGTTTTTGTCGCAGCTTCTTTTAATGCTTTTGGCTTGTCTGCAGATGCTTTAAAACAGTCAGGCTGGGTAAATGACTTTGCTGGAATCATAGACGCAACAACTAATCAAAAGATTACTGCCCTTATTGGCGAACTTAATGATAAGACAACTGCAGAAATAGCAGTAGTTACTATCCCATCCCTTGAAGGCGAGGAAGTCGCTGATTTTACCAACAAGCTATTTACTAAGTGGGGAGTAGGAAAAAAAGGCAAAGATAATGGTGCGATTATTTTAGTCGCAGTTGCTGACCGCAAAATACGGATAGAAACGGGTTATGGTATAGAAGGTGTAATCCCAGATGGTATGGCTGGCAGAATAATTCGCGAAATAATGACGCCTCGCATGCGCAATAATGATTCTTCGGGAGCTATTTTCGCAGGCACATATATAGTTGCAAGTAAAATAGCCGCAGAATATAATGTTCAGCTTTCAGGTCAATCAAATGCGATTGAGACGCAGGTTCCTGTAAAATTAACTCTTATTCAAAAGATTTTTTCAGCGATATTTATGATTATAATGCTTATTGTATTTATCAGGCACCCTTGGTTATTTTTATTATTATTGACCAGCGGCAGAAGTGGTGGCGGTAGTGGAGGCGGTTTTGGTGGTGGCTTTGGTGGTTTTGGTGGTGGTTCCAGCGGTGGCGGCGGCGCCAGTGGTGGATGGTAGTTATATATATATGAACTTAAGGAGGTTTTATGGAAAAAATATTGGAAAGATTTGCAGGACAGATTAAGTCAGCACTTGGTGAGAACTTAAAAGCATTTGTGGTTTATGGTTCTGCGGCAACTGGAGAGATTTATAAGCATTCTGATTATAATACCCTTATGGTTATGGGGACGGTAGATACTAATACTTTAAAACATATAGCCAAACCTATAAATGAATGGGTCAAAAAGGGGCAACCAATTCCTTTGATATTTACCCGTGATAGTATGTTGGCATCTGTAGATATTTTCCCTGTGGAGTTTCTTGACATTAAAGAAAATAATATACTACTCTACGGAAAAGATTACTTCAAAACAATGAAAATAGATTCAAAAAATTTAAGGTTGGAAATTGAAAGAGAACTGAAAAGCAAGTTAATAAGGTTAAGACAATCCTTCATACTTACAGGTGGAAATACTGCTAAAATTAAAATATTATTGATTCGTTCTATCTCAACCTTTATTGCGCTATTAAAAGGCGTAATACGGCTATACAGCAAAGTTGCACCAATAAAAAAAAGTGATATAATAGAAGCAGCTCCAAAAATTTTGAAACTGAATAAGGATTTATTTAAGCGCATACTATCGGTAAAAGAACAGAAATCAGATTTTAAACAAAATGAAGTAGAAAGTATTTTTAACGAGTATATGATAGAGATAGAAAGGCTTGCAGACATAATAGATAAAAAGAAATAAAAATCACATAGGAGGATTTGACACATGAAAACCGGAACGAAAGTACTGATTGGGGTTGTTGTTCTTGTTGTATTGCTCGGAGGTTTGTTTATGGGGACTTACAATAAGCTCGTGACTTATGACGAAAGCATTAAGGGTGCTTGGGCACAGGTAGAAAATGTTCTTCAGCGCAGGTCTGATCTTATTCCGAACCTGGTAAACACAGTTAAAGGTTATGCCAAACACGAAAAAGAGATTTTTGAGAATGTGGCAAATGCCCGCGCTGCTTTGCTTGGTGCAAAAACTATTAATGATAAGGCAAAAGCTGCCGGAGCACTTGATTCTGCTTTAGGAAGATTACTTGCAATCGCTGAAAATTATCCACAACTTAAGGCCAATGAAAACTTCATGGCGCTTCAGGACGAATTGGCAGGAACTGAAAACAGAATTGCTGTAGAGAGAATGAAGTATAATGAAATAGTAAAGGGTTATAATATGACAGTAAGAATGTTTCCAGGAAATATGTTAGCAGGCATGTTTGGCTTCCAGCAAAAGGATGCTTATTTTAAAGCCGAAGAAAAAGCAAAAGTAGTCCCTGAAGTTAAGTTCTAACAAAAAAATAGTAGGGGCGGGCATAGTCTCGCCCCTACAAAATACTTTGCTATTAAACAATTACATAACCAATAGGAGAACCAAAATGGCAAAAAAAGTCATTGAACCAGAAGTCAAGTATGCTGCTGTTTGTACTAATTGCGGTTTACTCATACCAGAAAATAAAGGTTTAGTCAGAGAGAACAAACACTATTGCGAGACCTGTGCCATATTAACACCTGTTTCAGTAAAACCTTCGCTATTGCCACCAACTGGCTTTTTGAAAATACTTAGTTACATGCTTTCTTTAATACCAATTGTTGGTTTTATCTTTGGTGTAATATTTTATTCACAGACAGAACCTGTAACAAAAAGTTTTGGTAAAAAATGTTTAATAATTATGCTTGTCGGTTTATTGTTTATGTTTATTTGTTTGATTCTTATGATTGTTGCTGGTGTGGCAATTGGTTCTGGAAATGGAATTCTAAACTTAACAGAAGGGTACTATTAGAAATTCGGAGAACAAATGGAGCTTAAAACTGAAGGTATAGTTTTAAAAAGTTACAGGTCTGGTGAAAAAGACGACCTGACATATATTTTCACCAGAGATTTAGGTAAGGTTATGGTGACTTCCAAAGGTACTCGTAAATCTACGAGCAAGCTCAAACCTGTCCTTGAACTTTTTTCTATAAATAATTACCAACTATTAAAATCAAAAAAAGATTCAAGGTATTTCACCTTAATAAACGCAGAGCCAGTTCAAATGTTTCAAAACATGCGTCTTTCGCTTAGAAAAATAGGGTTTTGCTATCTGGTTGTAGAATTATTAAATAAGTTTACAGAAATAGAAGACCCTGACGATGAGCTTTATGATGCCTCAAGACAGCTATTGGATATGGTAGAGGCTGATAATTTTCTCAACATAGAAAATATCGAAAGTTATTTTAAGCTTATGATATTAAAATACGCAGGATACGACATAGCCAAAGACACTCAGTATTTAAAAGACAGCAATATAAGTATAGAGCTAACAGAACTTTGTGGTAAAATTCAGTCATCTCCCGATGCGTCCAAGCTTAACTTAGAACTTACTGTTATAAACGATATTAACTTTGCTGTGGATGCTTATATAATTTACACACTTGGGGAAGATGTCTTTAGCACCAAATTTATTGACGGCCTACGGCATGACCAGAATAAATAAACTAATTATATTCACAATGCTTTCCATAATCAGTACTTATATTTTTACTTCTTGTGCCTCTTTTAAAACTCACGAGGATAGTCAAAGGTCAATCATAGCGAGATTTGCCACAAATATGTTAGATAGAAACTATGTTTACTCAGGTACTGCGCCATCAGAGGGCTTTGATTGTTCAGGTTTAGTATATTATGCCTATAAAGAGGCTGGAATAATTATACCTCGGACCACAGACACGCAATACAAAAAGGCGAGAAAAATCGAACTTAAATATGCCAAAGAAGGGGATCTTTTATTTTTTTCTACAAGCGGACCTGGCGCAACTCATGTAGGCATATATTTAGGAGACGGAAAGTTTATACATGCACCATCTCAAGGTAAAAAAGTTCGAAAAGCAGATGTTGAGACAAAATATTGGAAAAACAATTTATACGGGGCTGCAACATTTTTTCAACCCTAAAAAAAGAGGCAATAATGAAATTGATTAAATATTTATTAACTTTAACTTTTATTATATTTTCTTTTACTTTTTTTACAGCAGAACTCTATGACAGGACGAGTGAATTAGCGCTTACTCCTGCTGTTAAAAAAATAGCATCTAAAAAAAGGACAAAAAGAGAAATTATTCTTTCGTCTGCTTACTCACTCATAGGTGTAGATTACTGGCCAGGTGGTCAAGATAGTGATTATGGTTATGATTGTTCTGGCTTTACTCAATATGTTTATTCTAAGGCAGGTATTGATATTCCCAGACGCGCCATAGAACAGTATCAGGCCTCAAGGAAAATAGAGGAAGCATTACTAAAAAAAGGTGATCTTGTGTTTTTTAATTCTCGTGGTTATGGAGTAAACCATGTTGGTATATATTCAGGTAAAGGAAAGTTCATACACTCGCCAGGCATAGGGAAAACCATAAAAGAAGATACTCTCGACACACCATACTGGCATGTTAGATTTATGACTGGTGGAAGTTATACAAAATAAATATTAAAGGTGATATTATGACTTGGTTAAAACTTAATATTAAAGGATTACTTCTTTCACTCAGTGTGGCTATCGTTGCTGCTCTGCTCGGAAATCTTTTACCGATTGTAGGTGGAGCAGTATTTGGAATTATACTTGGTATATTATTTGGTAATATCATAGGACTTCCCAAAGACACAAGTTCTGGAATAAAATTCACTTCAAAGATAATTCTGCAGTGGGCAATTATTATTCTCGGAGGTGGTTTGAGTTTAACACAAGTATATCAGAGAGGATTATCTTCTTTACTCGTCATGATTTACACTCTCTCAGCTGCTTTTATTGCAGCATATCTATTTGGAAAGCTCTTAAAGGTTCCGTTTAAAATAACCACTCTTATAGGAATGGGAACTGCCATTTGCGGTGGGTCGGCAATTGCTGCTATTGCCCCGATAATAGAAGCAGAGGACAAAGATATCGCTTATTCCATATCTACGGTTTTTATGTTTAATGTAGCAGCAGTTTTGGTTTTTCCTGTTATCGGCCATCTTATCGGTTTATCACAACACGGCTTTGGACTATGGGCTGGCACCGCAATTAACGACACTTCGTCAGTAGTGGCGGCTGCTTACAGTTATGGTAATGACGCAGGCACCTATGCGACTATCGTAAAACTCACACGAACTATAATGATAATACCTATATCTATGATTTTCGCAGTTATTATTATGTTTAAAAAATCCAAAGAATCAGTAAAGACAAATACGAAGTATAGCTTTACAAAAATCTTTCCTTGGTTTATTTTAGGATTTCTTGGTGCTTCACTTTTAAATACTTCAGGAATAATATCACCTGAAGCTGGAAAAAGTTGCACTGAGATTGGAAAGTTTTTAATAATTTGGGCTTTATCAGCAATAGGTTTAAACTCTGATTTCAAACAAATGTTAAAAACAGGTGCTAAACCAATGTTTTTAGGATTAATCGTTTGGGTAATAACTGCCATAGTGAGTTTGATTGTACAGAAGCTTTCTGGGCAAATATAATAAAGAGGTGTTTAGTGCAGATTTTAACAATTACAGATAAAGAATTCGGAGAAAATTGTTATCATATTACGGATGATAATAATTCTTATATCATAGACCCTGGTATAGATACTGAAAGTATTAAAGCCGTAATTAAAAAATGCCCCGCATCCCTTAAATATGTTTTTTTAACGCACGGACATTACGACCACACTTTTTCATTTAGTATTTTTGACAAAAAATTAATATATGCTCATGCTGACGAAAAAGTCCTACTTGAAGACGCTTCGAAGAATCTTTCGCAATATACCGTTGATGCTTTCTCAATAAAAGACATTAATTATTTTAGTGGAAGCAAATACACGATTGATGATATTGAAATATATCACACTCCTGGGCATACGGCAGGTGGCGTTGTAATTAAAATAGGCAACAATCTATTTTCAGGCGATACGCTATTTTATGACACTGTAGGTAGGACAGATTTGCCGACAGGTGATTCAAAAACCCTTCAAAACAGCATAAAGTTATTTGATTCTTTTGATAAATCCCTTATGGTCTATCCAGGTCACGGCAAGCCATTTATTCTCGGAGATGCATATAAAGCTAATTATTTTTTGAAAGATAATAAATAAAACGCTCATTTTCTGCGACTATTGACCTATTTGCTTTTTCAAATCTAAAAAACTATTGATTTTATTGCTATAAATGTTATATTCATTAGCAAAGAAAAACCTTAAAGGAGAACGATATGTCATTAGTTATAGTAGGTTCAATGGCTTTTGATACCATAGAAACACCTTTCGCCAAAAGGGAAAGAGTGATTGGCGGAGCATGCGTATATGCCTCTTTGGCAGCTTCTAATTTTGACAGACCTCATATAGTTGGCGTGGTAGGAGATGATTTCACTGAAGAACACATGAATATTCTACAGGAAAGAAAAATTGATACTGACGGCGTAAAAAAATCACCAGGAAAGTCGTTTTTTTGGGCAGGCAAGTATAATCAGGATATGAAGACCCGTGAAACGATTACAACCGAACTCAATGTCTTTGAAAACTTTGAACCAGAATTGCCAGAGAAGTATAAGGACATACCATTTTTATTTCTCGCTAATATAGACCCTACGCTTCAAATGAAAGTATTAAACTCAATGAGAAAGCTTAAGTTCACTATTTGTGACACTATGGATTTATGGATAAACATAAAAAAGAAAGAGCTCACAGAAGTTTTTAAAAGAGTGGATTGTGTTGTTTTAAATGACGAAGAAATACGACTTTTCACTGGTAAAGACAATGTGCTTCACGGGGCTTTAGAAATTCAAAAGCTCGGACCGAAATATGTTATAATTAAAAAAGGTGAACACGGAGCCTGTTTGTCAGGGGATGGTATGTACTTTTCTTTACCCTCTTATCCAGTGGCAAATGTCGTAGATCCAACAGGAGCAGGAGATTCATTTGCTGGTGCTTTTATCGGTTATTTGGCAAAAAACAAAAATACAGATGCTGCTGCTTTGAAAAAAGCAATTGCTTATGGAAATACTGTCGCTTCTTTTACTGTGGAAGATTTTTCAATTGACGGACTTCTAAAAATAACTTCAAAAGATATCGAAACAAGAGTGAAAGAAATTAAAAAAATGGTGACTTTCTAATTCGAAGCTAAAGGAGGCAATTATGGATATGAAAAACCTCGAAGGCGATTTATTAAAAACACTTCAGAATCTTGAAGGCGAGAAATTAAAATCTTTGCCGCCCTATGTATTTGGCGTGGTAAAAAAAGAACTTGCAGCACTTAGAAAAGCAGGTAAAGATATAATTGATTTTTCAATGGGAAATCCTGACGGAGCCACTCCGCAACACATAGTGGATAAGCTTTGCGAAGCTGTACAAAATCCAAAGAATCATAGATATTCTGCTTCTCGTGGTATTTATAAACTAAATCTCGCAGTATCTGATTTTTATAAGAGACGATTTAATGTGGATTTGGATCCAAATACAGAGTGCATAACTACTATAGGTTCTAAAGAAGGCATATCCCACTTAATGTATGCTGTTATTAATCGTGGAGATAGTGTTATAGTTCCTACTCCTTGCTATCCGATTCATTCCTATGCCGTTTCACTTGCTGGTGGAAATGTGATTTCTGTTCCTATAGTAAAGGGCAGAGACTTTTTTGAGGATATGGTAAAAGCAGTAGAAAATTCATGGCCAAAACCAAAGTTTCTTCTATTAAATTATCCACACAATCCTACGGCAGAAGTAGTTGACATAAAGTTTTTCGAAAAGGTCGTGGCTTTTTCTAAGAAAAATAATATCATAGCGTTGCATGATGTCGCTTATTCTGAATTGTATTTTGACGGCTATGTGCCTCCAAGTTTTTTACAGGTAGCTGGTGCAAAAGATATTGGGGCAGAGTTTTACACTTTATCAAAAACCTATAATATGCCTGGTTGGAGAGTAGGCTTTATGGTAGGAAATAAATATATAGTTAAGGCCTTAGAAAAAATTAAAAGTTATTTGGATTATGGTATGTTTCAGCCTATACAGATTGCAGCTATACACGCCTTAAACAGCAGAGATGATTGCGTCAAAGATATTAGACAACTGTATAAAGAAAGAAGAGATGTGCTCGTAGATGGCATGAATAAAATAGGTTGGCCTGTGGATTTGCCTAAAGCCACCATGTTCGTTTGGGCAAAAATACCTACACAGTATCAAGTAATGACTTCTCTTGATTTTTCAATGAAGCTTATGAAAGAAGCAGATGTTGCAGTTTCCCCAGGTTCTGGATTTGGAGCAGGTGGGGAAGGGTTTGTGCGCTTTGCCCTTATTGAAAATGAACAGAGAACAAAACAGGCCTTAAAAAACATAAAAGCAATGATGGTAAAATAAGTTTAAGAGAATCGTAACTATGCCAAATGGCAAATAAACGGAGGTTTGAAAATGATTGCAGATAGAATGAGAAAAGTGTCGGCTTCTATCACTCTTGCGATTGATGCAAAGGCGAAACAAATGATTGCAGACGGAATTGACTTGGTTGGATTTGGGGCAGGAGAACCTGATTTTAACACTCCTGATAATATTAAGTTGGCAGGTATTAAAGCCATAACTGAAAACAAAACAAGATATACGCCTGCCTCTGGTATGCCTGAACTAAAAACTTTAATTGCTGCTAAACTTAAAAAAGATAATAATTTAGATTACAAGCCAGCCAATATAATTATTTCCTGTGGTGCCAAGCATTCACTTTATAATATATTCATGGCAGGAATTAATCCTGGGGATGAAGTCATAATCTTTTCGCCATTTTGGGTATCGTATGTAGAAATGGTTAAAATGGCTGACGCAATTCCTGTAATGGTAGATTTAGACGAATCAAAGAATTTTGAAATCAATATGGACCTTTTGAAATCAAAAATAACTCCAAAAACAAAAATGCTCATACTAAATTCGCCTTCAAATCCTACTGGTTGCGTATTATCACTTGATTCGATAAAACAGATAGCTGATATATGCTTAAAACACAATATCTTAATAATATCGGATGAGATTTATGAAAAAAATCTTTACAATGGGAAAAAGCATATTTCTATAGCATCTCTTTCACCGGAAGTTAAAGCAAAGACAATAGTGGTAAATGGAGTTTCAAAATCACATGCTATGACTGGTTGGAGAATAGGTTATATAGCCTGCGATGATATGGAACTGGTTAAAGCCATGGACAACTTGCAGTCGCACTCTACGTCAAATCCTGCCACGCCATCGCAGTATGCCGCTATAGAAGCTATGAAAACCAATGAAGAAGTCGTGACGCGTATGGTAGTTGAGTTTGACAAACGCAGAAAACATATATTAAAAAGAGTTCTTGATATACCAGGTATGACATGCGTAGAACCAGATGGCGCTTTTTATGTGTTTCCAAACTTTAAAAAATTAATTGGAAAAGAAATAAACGGAAGAAAAATAGATGGCTCTATGACTTTGGCAGATATGCTTTTAACTGAAGCAAAAGTGGCAGTAGTTCCTGGAATTGCTTTTGGAAGTGATGTGCATTTTAGGCTTTCTTATGCCACTTCACTGGCAAACATAGACAAAGGTTTAGACCGCATTAAAGATTTTTTGAAATAGCTATTAATCTCTGTTAGGAGAGTTATGGGCGAACCAATTTGGCTAAAAGAAGTTAAATGTCCAGCGTGTGATATGGTTTTTAAAACCCCTCGGGTAAAGCCATCTGCATTGATAGTAAAATCATCAGATCCGGATTTTCATAAAGTTTATGAAGATATTTTCCCTTTATTTTATGCTGTAACGGTTTGTCCTGATTGCAATTATGGAGCCAGAAACGATGATTTTGATGTTAAAACTCTTGAGTATCATCCAGAAGTATTAAAACTTTCTGCCGCCATAAAAAGTTCGAAGAAAAACATTTCTTTCAAACAGACCAAAGAACTTGATGCAGAAACTGCTATAAAAAAACATTTATTAACAATAACCTTTGCTAAACATTATAAGCCTGAGGATCCGCTAACTATCGCCGGACTCTTTATGCATATTGCCTGGATATATCGGGATAGTGGGGAGAAAGAAAAAGATAAAGAGTATTTGAAATCTGCTCTTGAGTATTACATAAAGACTTACGAAAAGGGAGCTCATATACCTGAAAAAATAGGCGTTCCAGGCATAATGTATCTGGCGGGCGAATTAAATAGAATGCTCGGTAATCACACAGAAGCAGTTCAGTGGTTTTCACGAGTTGTAAAGAACCCACAGATTTCAAATTTTCCAAATATAGAAAACATGGCAAGAGATGCTTGGGAAAAAATCACAGAAGAAAAAAAGAAGAAGGAATAATCTTTAGGACAACACCAATGGAGGTTTTAAATGAAAATTGCAATCGTTACTGACACATACAGACCCAGAGTAAACGGCGTCGTGACATCTATAGACACCTTTGCTAATGAATACAGAAAATTCGGACACGAAGTTAAGATTATAGCTCCTGAGTTTCCTGCCGCACAAAAAGATTTCAAGGATTCTGAAAATGAACAATTTGTAATAAGAATTAAATCTCATTATCTGTTTTTTGATCCAGAAGATAGATTGCCAAATCCATGGCTTCCGTCCATGAGAAAAAAAATTAAAGAAGAGCTTTTGCGTCATAAGTTTGATGTCGTACATACGCAGACACCTTTTGCCCTCGGAATGGAAGCTGTAAAATGGGCTAAAGAAATGGACAGTGTAATAGTCCATACTTACCACACTATGTTTGAGTCCTATATACACTATGTTAAGTTCTTACCAAGACCAATCGGTCTGTGGTTTTCAAAATGGTTTTCAAGATGGTACTGCGAAAAAATGGATTTGAATATAACACCTTCTACACAAATGCGTGATTTGTTATTGTCTTACAAAGTAACAAAACCAGTGCTTGTCAATCCTACTGGCATAAAAATGGATAAGTTTAAAAAGTTTGATGGAGCAGATTTCAGAAAGAAAAACAATATTCCAGCAGACACTATTTTATTTTTATTTATGGGTAGGATAGGGCAGGAAAAAAATATTCCTTTTCTGTTTGATGTGTTAAAGAAAGTCAAAACACTAAAACCAGGAAAAGAAATAAAGCTTATGGTAGCAGGAAAAGGTCCGGCTGAAGAAGCAGTTCATGCAGCAGCAAAAGAAAAAGGTGTAGAAAATGACATACTATGGTTCGGTTATTTCGAACCGCAAGATTGGGTTAACTGTTATGCAGCGGCTGATTTATTTACCTTTGCCTCCATAACAGAAACACAAGGACTTGTAGTGACAGAAGCCATGGCTGTAGGAACTCCTGTAGTGGCAGTAGGGGAAATGGGCGTGGCAGAAGTGATGGCTGGAGACAAAGGCGGGTTGCTTGTTCCTTTAAATGTGGACCGCTTTGTAGAAGCAGTAATGAAAATGTTGGATGATAAAAACTTATATGCAGCAAAGAAAAAAGAAGCCTTTGCTTATGCGCAGGAGTGGTCGGCCGAAGCTATGGCAGTTAAGCTTTTAGCAAAATTCACAAAAGCTATTGAAGACAAAAAACTTTCAAAAAAATAAGACAAAAAGGATTAAAATGAATAACATAAAATGGTTTCTTACTTTAATACTTGTTATACTTCTTGCTTCTTGTGCTTCACTTGGATACAAAAAAGTAAGTTATATGCAGATTAATTCCAGAGGTTGTTATGTTTGCCAAAGAATGGAACCTGTGCTGGATATCATAGAAAAAGAATATGGAAATATTGTAGATATCTCTACTTACGCTGCTACTTCAGATGATACTGTGGCAATAATAAAAAAATACAATATCAAAAAGTTCCCAGCAAATATCTTTTTAGATGATAAAGGCAATGTGTTTTTTAGATACGAAGGACTTTTAGATGCTAAGGCAATACGAGATGTTTTAAAAATAAAAGGCATAGAAAGTCCGCAGACACAAATACAACCTACGGCAACTGTAGTCACAATTCCAGCAAAATAAACTTTTATTGTGAGCAAAATATGCGTATTTCTGCTATAAAACACAGAATAACCTATAATTTTTTTTTATCTTATTTCTTGTAATTTATCATGAATAATTATATAATTATTGTTCCATATGAACAATATGGGAAGAGTTTAATTTCACTATACTAAAGGAGATTTTTGCATGAAAAACAAGCCAGATTTTTCTTTTACTTTTTGGATATTCCTATTTCTTATTATAATTGTTTTATTTTCTTATTTTAATCAGAAAAATCAAACAGGGCCTCAGAATGTTAATTATTCAGATCTTTTGACTTCTGTAACTAAAGGGGAGATCTCTTCTGTGATTATTTCTAAGACAGAAGAGGGATTGATACAAGTTGACGGGACTAAAGTTGATAATACTAAGTTTATCACCAAATCTCCAACAGATGATCCACTTCTTTACAAAACCCTACATGATAACAATGTGAAAATAGAAGTCAAACTACCTGGCTCTACTGCTGGTAGAATCTTCAAATCGTTTTTAATCTTTTGGGGACCTATTATCTTATTGATAGTGTTTTGGATCTTCATAATGAATCGTTCACAAGGCGGCGGAAGTGGCGGCGCCATGACATTTGGAAAGAGCAGAGCCAAGCTTGCGGAAACTGGGGGCAAAGTGACATTTGCTGATGTCGCAGGAGTGGACGAAGCCAAGGAAGAATTGCAAGAAATAATTCAATTTTTAAAAGAACCTAAGAAGTTTCAAGTCTTGGGTGGAAAAATACCAAAGGGCGTTCTTTTACTTGGACCTCCTGGAACAGGAAAGACTTTATTGGCACGCGCTATAGCCGGAGAAGCTGGCGTACCTTTTTTCTCAATCTCAGGTTCTGATTTTGTAGAAATGTTTGTAGGAGTAGGAGCTGCCAGAGTAAGAGATTTATTTGAACAAGGTAAGAAAAATGCTCCTTGCATAGTCTTCATAGACGAGATAGATGCTGTAGGTCGTTACAGAGGCGCTGGTATGGGCGGCGGACACGACGAAAGAGAACAGACACTGAATGCTTTACTCGTAGAAATGGATGGTTTTGAAACTAATACTGGAGTAATTCTTATAGCCGCAACAAACAGACCAGATGTTTTAGATCCAGCACTGCTTAGACCTGGAAGATTTGACAGACAAGTTACTGTAAATAAACCAGATATAAAAGGAAGAGAAGGAATATTAAAAGTACATTCAAAAAATGTAAAGCTTGATCCTAATGTAGATTTAAGCATTATAGCCAAACGCACTTCGGGTTTTTCTGGTGCAGACCTTGCAAACCTTGTCAATGAAGGAGCCCTTTTGGCAGCAAGAAGAAATAAAAAAACTGTAACTATGGAAGAGCTTGAAGAATCTATAGAACGAGTAATTGCAGGTCCAGAGAAGAAATCAAGAACAATTTCAGAAAAAGAAAATAAGAATACTGCTTATCACGAAGCTGGTCATGCTATAGTGACAAGATTTCTTATAGGAACTGATCCAGTCCATAAAATTTCCATTATACCAAGAGGAATGGCTTTAGGTTATACGCTCTCACTTCCTATAGAAGACAAACATTCGTATAAAAGAAGCGAGCTAATTAACACTATCACTCTTTTCATGGGTGGAAGAGCAGCTGAAGAACTGGTTTTTACTGATTATACTACAGGAGCAGCAAATGATATAGAAAGAGCGACTTCTATAGCACATAGAATGGTATGTGAACTTGGTATGAGCGACAAGCTTGGTGCTTTGGCATGGGGTAAGTCAAATCAAGAAGTATTTATTGGAAAAGATTTTATGAGAGAAAAAAACTACAGTGAAGACACTGCACAAAAAATAGACGCTGAAGTAAAAGCTATAGTTGACGGAGCGCATACAAAGGCATATGACATACTCAAAAAGAATAGAAAATTTCTTGATGTGGTGGCAAAAGCTTTGCTTGAAAAAGAAACTATAGAAGGCGAAGATTTTGAAAAAATGTATCAGGAGTATGCGGGCAATGGCAAAAAGAAAAAAACAGTTTGATAAAGCAGCAATAGAAAAAGCAGTGCGTCTTATCATAGACGCCATAGGCGATGACATAAACCGCGAAGGTCTGCGTGAGACACCTCGTCGTGTGGCTGATATGTACGCAGATATATTTGATGGTATAGGGAAGGAACCAAAAGATGTGATAAAAGTTTTTGAAGCAGAAGAACATGATGAAATGGTCATATTAAAAGATATTCCTTTTTATTCAGTTTGCGAACATCATTTGCTACCATTTTTGGGCAAAGCACACATCGCTTATATTCCTAAAAAAAATAAATTACTCGGTTTAAGCAAGCTTGCCAGAGTAGTAGAACTCTATGCCAAAAGATTACAATTGCAGGAGCGCTTAACTTCGCAAATAGCAGACACGATAATGAAAGCCATAGAGCCACTCGGCGTACTTGTGATTGTAGAAGCCGAACATCTTTGTATGACTATGCGTGGGGTCAAAAAACCTGGTTCGAAAATGATTACTTCTGCCATAAGGGGAATCTTTAGAAAAAATGAATCAACACGCAAAGAAGCGTTAGAACTTATTTCTAAAGGTTCTTAATGCTATTTAAGGCACGCGGATTAGAAATAGATTTCAACACTATAAGAATAATGGGCATACTAAATATTACTCCCGATTCTTTTTCAGATGGGGGAATGTTTTTTGACAAGGCAAAGGCTTTAGCGCACGCACTTGATATGATTAAAGATAAAGCCGATATTATAGACATAGGCGGCGAGTCCACAAGACCTGGGGCAGTAAAAATATCTGCCGAAGAGGAAAGCCAACGCATTGTTTCAGTAATAAGCGAGATTAGGGCTGCAGACAGCAACATTCTCATATCAGTGGATACTTACAAGGCAGTCGTAGCAGAAAATGCTCTTAGAGCAGGCGCAGACATTATTAACGACATCTCAGGTGGAACCTACGAGCCAAAAATAATGAAAATCGCGGCTGCTGCTAAAGCAGGTTTTATTATAATGCATATAAAAGGTACACCAGAAACCATGCAAGAAAATCCAGTATATTCGGCGAATGGAGTAGTTAGTGATATAAATGATTTCTTTAAACAACAAATTGCAATCGCTCTTGCAGCAGGACTGAGTAAAGATAATATCATCTTGGATCCAGGTATAGGGTTTGGCAAAACATTAAAAAATAATTTTGAAATCATAGACCAGTTTTCTGAGTTTAAAAGATTTAGACTGCCGGTACTTATAGGAACTTCAAGAAAGTCAATGATAGGAAAAGTTTTGGGACTTGATGCTGATAAAAGACTTTTTGGAACCGCAGCTTCAGTGGCTCTTTGTACTGCTAAAGGCGCTGACATACTTCGAGTGCACGATGTGAAGGAAATGAGAGAAACTGCCTTAATGACAAGAGCCATGACTGACTATAAATAGTTTTTTAAGAAAGGAGTTTTTATGAACGAAAGAATTCAGGCTGTTTTAAGTACCTTTGCAGG
This sequence comes from bacterium, assembly GCA_037138355.1. GTDB lineage: Bacteria > Oederibacteriota > PGYV01 > PGYV01 > Palsa-1178 > PALSA-1178. The sequence continues at coordinate 9,139 of JBAXIL010000018.1, read as the reverse complement.
TATGAGATGGAATGATGTTTTAGATATACTTCTCGTTACATTCATTTTATACAATCTTTTTATACTTCTGCGTGAAAGCAGAGCCATACAAATGTTAAAGGGCTTTGGTATCATACTTGTCCTTGTAGCTATTTCAAAACTACTTCATTTGACAGCAATGTCTTGGATACTTACAGGTTTAAGCGCTATTTGGATAATTGCATTTATTATTGTCTTTCAACCTGAGCTCAGAAGAGGGCTTGTCGAGTTTGGTCAAAACAGAATATTTAAATTCATTTTCAAAGAACATGGTCAATTATACAGAGAAATAAAAATAACTTCAGAAATACTTGCTAAGAAAAAAACAGGTGCACTCATAGTGCTTGAAAGAGAAGTAAACTTAAAAGGTTTCATGGAAACTGGAACAATGCTTGATGCTGAAACATCCTCAGAACTTTTAATTTCCTTGTTTAATCCAAAGTCGCCGCTTCATGATGGAGCTGTTATTATTCGTGAAGGCAGAATCGCCGCTGCAGGATGCATACTTCCTTTGACCCAAAAAGAAGATGTAGACAAGAGATACGGTATGAGACACAGAGCAGCTTTAGGTATATCCGAAGAGACTGATGCCATAACCATAATAGTGTCGGAAGAAAGAAAGAGTATTTCTTTGGCTATTGCAGGTAAAATAACTCCTGATATTAACGGAGAAACACTATTAGAAATATTATCATTGTACGCACCCAAATTACATTAATTGATATTTAGTAGAGGAGGAAATATGACAGACGCATTAAAAAAGTTTTTTTTCAATAATTGGCAGTATAAGCTTGGCTCTATACTTGTGGCTTTGATACTTTGGTTTTATTTAGCGAGCGAACAAAATTTAAGCGTGGTAGTTAGTGCGCCTGTGCAGTTTGATAATTTTCCTGCTGATATGCAGATAGTCAATAAAGTTTCAAATACAGTTGACTTAGGTTTAACAGGTAGGCGAGACATAGTAAATAATATTAACAAAAAAGAAATGATAATTATTATTAATCTTAAAGAATCGCATGAAGGCAAAAACAATTATAGGATAACACCCTTAAATATAAAGTTTATGCCAAGAGGATTAGATATAAAAAATATAACCCCTTATCAAATAGAGATAGAATTAAAAAAATCAAAAAGTCAAAAGGTGGCTGTTTAATGGCAAAGCTATGCGTTAACATAGATCATGTGGCAACCATAAGACAAGCACGCATGGATATCGTTCCAAATCCTGTGGACGCTGCTATGATAGTTGAAAAAGCAGGGGCAGATGGAATCACTGTTCACCTAAGAGAAGACCGCAGACATATAAACGATAAAGATGTTGAGAAGCTTAAAAAAATAGTCAAAAAGAAATTTAATCTTGAAATGTCATTAAGTGCTGACATAGTAAAAAAAGCTTTGTCCATAGTACCTGACGAAGTCACATTAGTACCTGAAAAAAGACAAGAACTCACAACAGAAGGCGGACTAAATGTACTTAGTAACTTTAAACTTCTTAAAACTACTATTACCAAATTCAATGCAAAAAAAATTCCTGTGAGCTTATTTATTGAGGCAAATGCAAAACAAATACAAGCGGCCAAAGAAGTTGGTGCTGCATATATAGAAATACACACGGGCAAGTACGCCAATGCTAAAACGGCAAGAGAAGAAAAACTTGAGCTTGAAAGAATTAAAGCAGGAACAATATATGCTCAATCACTCGGCCTCAAAGTCAATGCTGGACATGGCTTAACTTATAAAAATGCCGGAAAAATAGCAGCCATAAAAGGAATAGAAGATTTAAACATAGGACATAACATAATTGCCAGAGCAGTCATGGTTGGCATGGATAGAGCAGTAAAAGAAATGTTAAAGGCAATTAAGGGTTAGTTCGTAAAAGTTTTATAGATTGACTTTACACGATATAATAAGTTAGAATAAAACATCTTTAAAAACCAGGAGGTTTTATGCGATTAATGACGAAATATTTTATTGCGCTTTTAATATTATGTTTTCTGGCGGTTGGCTTGTATGCAGCAGCTGAGCCAACACCATCAAAAAAGTCATCTTCCAAATCAAGCAGTAAAAAACCAGCTACCTCAAACGGAAGTACTTCACAAGACCCATTGAGTATGGGTATGGTGAAAGGACCTGGAACCGAGGCCGCCGTATTCAATGATGACAGCTTAATCCACACCCCAGTTCCTACTTTCACTCCTATATATTCTGTAAAAACGCCTGAAAAAGAAGTGTGGAACCTTCTCGGAGATACCAAATCCATAATTATAAAAGACAATAAAGAAACAAAAAACTATAATGCTGCCTTTAGAAAAAATTTCATGAATAACTATAACGAGATGGGAAAGGTAGTAGGAAAACTACACACTCAAGCTCTATTGGATAAAAGAGATCAGGTTGAGTATGAGTGGGAAGGCACTGTAGATAAGACCGAACAAACTTTAGCACTTGCTGAAGAATGGGCAAATGAATTTAATGAAGATTATAAAATTGCAGAAAAGAATCAAGCCCGCGTGGAACAACTTTTGAAAAAATACAGCGATCAGATTCAGCGTACTAACGAAGTGGAACTCAAATACAAACACAATGACGAAGATATGTTTTATCTAAAAAAACAAATCGATAAGTTTAATGAGCTCTTTAAAACTTATGTCTTCAAATATCAGGAAATGATTAAAGCAAAAGAAGATAAAGTCAATAAACTGCTCAATGAACATTACGAATTATACAAACCATAAACAAGAAAGTTGTTTAATACCCAGACTTACCTTAAATCTTTTTAATACAAGGTCAAACTAAAATGCTTAAACCTATAAAAAATATACTTGTAATAAAACTTCGAGATATAGGAGATATTGTTTTATCCACGCCTGTATTAAAAGTTCTTGATTATAATTGTGCCAATCCCAAGATAATCTATGTACTAAAAAAGGAATACGAAAACTTCAAATACTTACTACCTTATGTCAGTGAAGTTATTACTTATGACAAAAACGACCCTCTTGATTTTTGGCGCCTCATTTTCAAACTTCGCAAATACGATTTTGATCTTTGTGTCAATCTCCACGCTACCTTCAGAAGTGCTTTAATTGCCTTATTGTCTGGCGCAAAGTTTCGTCTGGTGCATAATCATAGTGGTAAAGATTATTTTACTTCAGTTCCTTTGGACATTATAGAAGCACCTAAGAACATAATAGAAAGGGACTTAGACACCTTAAATCCTTTGAAGTTGGCACCCATAACGGACTCAATGAAAAAGACAGAACTTAAATTAAATAATAAACACACTAAATATATAGATGATGAAGAAGTATTTCTTACTGTGGGTTTAGGTATAGGCGCTAAAAGAGAAAATAAAATGTGGACCAAAACGGGCTACATAGAAATAGGTAAACGCCTTGTTACAAAAGGATATAAAATATCTGTTTTTTGTTCTGCAAATGAAAGACGCATAGGTGAGACAATAGTCGCAGGTATTGGTGAACAGGCAAAGCTATTTTGCGGACTTGATTTTTTAAAATTAGCATTTTTTATTAAGAAGCTTCAACTATTTATCGGTAATGATTCAGGTCTTCGCCACATGGCAGCTGCTTTAGGAATTAAAACTCTTACTTTATTTGGACCAGAAAATCCTGTGGAATGGCATCCATATAAAGAAAAAGACGGACATTATAAGTTATCTCATTTGGAAGAGGTCGCTAAAGCAGGCAACGATATTAATTCAAAACAATTCCGCACCAAATCAATGCAACCTATGGAAATGATAACTCCTGACGAAGTCTATAAAATAGCAGTTAAGCTCTTAAAATAATAGTTATATTATATTAATTGCATCCGCTTGCATACATTTCAGGTAAATAGTATACTTCAGTCCAATCTGCTGGTGTAGGATTTGTTGGTAAGAGGGCACTATAAAAACTGCCCATTTTTATCGAACTATATACGGCCACTGCACTTAAATATATGGAAGCACCTGGCGCACCTACTACTAACCAATATTTTGTTCCAGAAATTATGCTGATAGGTGTTAGAGTAACCGAGTTCCACCCAATAACTGATTGCTGTTCCAAAGTTTGACCTAATAAAGTTCCTGGAAGTCCAGCACTATCTGAATAAACACCCAAAGCGAATGATCCTGCATTATCAAATTTAGCAGAAATTGATTTCAAAGACAGATTAGTTGAGGCAGTAAATGAAACCCCCAATAATATGCCATTCGTTGCGTGAGTAGTTTCATCATTTGCATTATGACCAGCAATAAAACCACAAACAGTTGGAACTGCTGCTAAAGAAGTAGTGCTTTTAGTACAACCAATCATAGACATAATTAAAAGAACAATAACAACAAAAACCATAACCAATAGATTACTTTTCATAGACACACCCCCAAATGAATTATCCTACTAAACTGGTATTATTATACCAAAACACTATATTTTGTCAATAATTTTCTTTTTTGACAGGTGCTTTTGTGACTTCATACCATTTCAAATACCTTTTTCAGTTAAAACCTATCATTCAAAAAAACATTGACAAATTTGCTCAATATAATATAATTTAGCGATATTTAAGCGCGTGTATTATACGCTGCTAAACCAAACAAATGGAGGTAAGGATATGGCGGTAAAAGTAGGTATTAATGGTTTTGGACGCATAGGCAGAAATGTTTTGAAAGCTCTGCTTGCTAAGAAGAACAGTCTTATAGAAGTGGTAGCAGTAAACGACTTAACAGATGCTAAAACACTTGCACATCTTTTCAAGTATGATTCAGTACAGGGAGTTTTTGCAGGAGATGTATCAGCAGATGGTGAAGATGTAGTTATCAATGGTAAAAAAATCAAGGTTTTCAAAGAAAAAGATCCTGCAAACATAAAGTGGAATACTCTCGGCATAGAAATGGTTATTGAATCAACAGGTTTCTTTACTGATAAAGAAAAAGCAAAGCTTCACATGGTTAATGGGTCAGTAAAAAAAGTTATCATTTCTGCACCAGCAAAGGGCGAAGATAAGACATTTGTAATGGGCGTAAACGAAAAAGAATACGATCCAAAATTACATAATATCGTATCAAATGCTTCTTGCACAACAAACTGCTTAGCACCTTTCACAAAAGTTCTTCAAGACAAAATCGGAATCGTAAAAGGTCTTATGACTACGATTCACTCATACACAAACGACCAGAAAATTCTTGATGCACCCCACAGCGATTTGAGAAGGGCAAGAGGTGCAGCTATTTCCATGATACCAACATCCACAGGCGCAGCAAAAGCAATTGCACTTGTAATGCCTGAAATGAAAGGCAAGCTCAATGGTTACGCCATGCGCGTTCCGACACCTAATGTGTCAGCCGTGGATGTAACTTTTGAAATGAAAAAAGATATTACAAAAGAAGAAGTAAATGGTTACTTAAAAGCAGCAGCAGAAGGTGAACTCAAAGGAATACTTGCTTACACAGACCTTCCGCTTGTTTCTCATGACTTTTTAAATGATTCACACTCGTCAACTATTGACGGAGATTGCACATATGTAGTTGGCAATATGGTAAAAATCCTTTCATGGTATGACAATGAATGGGGATATTCCTGCAGAGTTGTTGACTTAGCTGATTATATGGTTAGCAAAGGCCTGTAAATAAAAGTTTAACATAGCAAACACACCAGGGGCGTTGTGATAAACAACGCCTCTGGATTTTAAAAATGACATTATAATCCAGGAGAATCAATATGGCCAAATTATCTATAGAAGATTTAGCAGGAGATATTCGCGGTAAAAAGGTTTTAATGCGCGTTGATTTCAATGTGCCATTGGACTCACAAAGAGTTATTACTTCAGACGCAAGAATTAAAGCTTCTCTTCCGTCAATAAAATATGTAATTGAAAAAGGTAGCCGTCTTATATTAATGTCGCATTTGGGCAGACCAAAAGGAAAAAAGGCCCTTGAGTTTTCTTTGAATGTGGTTGCAGTAAAACTTTCTGAACTGCTTGGAAAACCAGTTAAGTTTGCTTCTGATTGCATAGGCGATGAAGTTAAAAAAATGGCTGACGAATTAAAAGATGGCGAAGTAATGCTCCTTGAAAACTTGAGATTTTATAAAGAAGAAGAAGGCAATGATCCTGAATTTTCAAAAAAGCTTGCTACTTTGGGCGATATATATATCAATGATGCTTTTGGAACGGCCCACAGAGCACACGCTTCCACAGAAGGCGTTTGTAAATATATTAAGAAATGCGCTGCTGGTTTTCTTATGCAAAAAGAATTGCAATTTTTAGGCGAGCTATTATCAAATCCAAAAAAACCATTTTTAGCAATCTTGGGTGGGGCAAAAGTATCAGATAAAATAATGGTTATAGAAAATCTTTTAAATATTGTAGATGGTATTATCATAGGTGGCGGTATGGCTTACACTTTTCTTCAAGCAAAAGGTCGCGAGATAGGCGACTCCCTTTGTGAAAAAGATAAAATTGCCACCGCAAAAGACATAATGAAGAAAGCAATGGATAAAAATGTATCTATATATCTTCCTATAGATCACATAGTAGTTAAAACACCACCTAAAGGCGTTGACTTTATGACTGCTTTACAGACAGCTGAATATAAAACAGTGCTTAGAGATTCAATAGATGCAGGTTGGGAAGGCGTTGATATAGGTTTTAACACAATTGAAAAATTTAAAAATATTATAATGAAAGCAAAAACTATATTTTGGAATGGACCTATGGGAGTTTGTGAAGTTGAACAATTCTCAAAAGGTACTATGGAAGTAGGTAAAGCCTTAGCAGAATCAGGTGCAGTAACAGTTGTAGGTGGCGGAGACTCTGCTGCTGCGTTAAAAAAATTAAAGTTAACAGATAAAATGACTCATGTTTCTACAGGTGGCGGAGCTTCTATGGAGTTTATGGAAGGAACCGAGCTTCCTGGAGTTGCGGCTTTAACAAATAAATAAAATAAATACTCTCATTTGTAATAATAATTGAGATAACTTAACGGAGGCAATAATTTGAGGATACCATTAATCGCAGGAAATTGGAAAATGTACAAAGACATCAATGAAGCGGTAGAACTTGCTACTTCATTAAAAAATGTTTTAAAAGATGCAGCAATGGACAAAGTGGAAATAGCTATTTGTCCACCTTATATTGACCTACAGGCAGTGAGTGCTGTTGTCAAAGGGTCAAACATTGCCTTAGGTGCACAGAACATGTATCCAGCTCAGGAAGGGGCATTTACTGGCGAAATTTCACCACTTATGCTTCGCTCTGTAGGATGTCATTATGTTATACTGGGACATTCCGAGAGAAGACAGTTTTTTCACGAAACAAATGAAATAATAAATACCAAAGTTAAAATGGCTCTTGAATACGGCTTGTTCCCAATACTTTGTGTTGGAGAAAAGCTTGAAGAAAGAGAAAAGGGAATCACCAACGACATAGTTAAAAATCATATAGTCGGTGGCTTGGCAGGAATACCAAAAGAAAAAATGATAAATATAGTAATTGCTTATGAACCAGTATGGGCAATCGGCACAGGTAAAACAGCCACACCAGATCAGGCGCAAGCAGTTCATAAGTTCATAAGAGAAACAATAACTTCGCTTTATGACGAAGCCACTGCACAATCAGTAAGAATACAATACGGCGGATCGGTTAAACCGGATAACGCCAAGACTTTAATGAATATGCCTGATATTGACGGAGCCTTAGTAGGCGGAGCCGCTTTGAAAGCAGATTCATTTGAAGCCATAGTTAAATTCTATCGATAGATAGAGAAGGAGTAATAAATGTTACTATATAACATCGTTTGGGGAATACATGTAATAAATGTAATACTGCTTATTGCGATAGTGCTTTTACAGACAGGTAAGGGTTCTGAAGTTGGTTTTGCTTTTGGTTCGGGTGCAGCCCAGACCATGCTTGGCTCAGGCGGAGGAAAGACATTTATCACGAGGTTCACCATAATACTTGCAGTTCTTTTTATGGCTACTTCGATTTTCCTTGCTTTGTTTCAATCAAAAAAAGCAAATGGTTATCAGGGAGTTTTGAACACCGTAAAAACAGAAGCACCAGCAGTTCCAGGAACAACGACTCAGGCACAGCCAGACCAAGCAGCACCTGCTTCCAAACCTGCAACAAGCAAATAAATAAAGTCATATAAGTAAAAGCCATTGTGGGCTTAAACCTGCAATGGCTTTTCTACTTTTAAGGGGGCTTTAAATGCGCATATTAAAAGCAATAGTAGTTCTGCTATTAATTATTATTTTTTCTATTTCCTGTAGTCATAAATCCAAATATAAAATGAAAAAAGATTATATAGACAAACCAGCTTTTGGAGATGTCTTAATTGATTCTGATATTGGAGAAGCCGCCACTTTAAATCCCGTTTTAGCATCTGATGCTGCTTCACAAGGTATTATCAGTATGATGTTTAACGGACTTGTTCGTTATGATAAAAACTTAAATCTCGAAGGTGAGTTAGCGGAAAAATGGTTGGTCTCTCCTGATGGAAAACAAATTACTTTTTTTCTACGCAAAGGTGTTATGTGGCAAGATGGAGTAGAGTTTACATCCCGTGATTGCAAGTTTACTTATGACAAGTTTATGGACCCAACAGTCAAAACAGCTTATAGGTCTAATTTTGAATTGGTGGACAAAGTAGAAACCCCTGACAAATATACTTTTAAAGTATATTACAAAAAAGTTTATGCACCTGCTTTAGAATCTTGGGGTATGTGGATGCTTCCTGCACATTTATTAGAAGGTGTAGACATAAATAAAACCCCTTTTAATAGGGCTCCCATAGGAACAGGTCCATACAGATTTAAAAAATGGATCACCAGTCAAAAGATAGAACTTATAGCGAATAAAACTTATTTTGAAGGTGCGCCATATATATCAGGGTATGCAAATATGTTTATTCCTGATCAATCAGTACAGTTTATGAATTTGCAATCTGGGAATATAGATATGATGGCTTTGACACCTGATCAGTATTTAAAGAAAACAAATACTTCGGATTTTACTGATAACTTTAATAAGTTTCAATATCCTGCGCTTAGATTTATATATATAGGATACAATCAGACAAATCCACTTTTTAAAGATAAAAAAGTAAGACAAGCTTTATCAT
>JBAXIL010000017.1:0-31798 GCA_037138355.1 bacterium | reverse complement strand
ACAAATACACCACCGATAGGTTCAACAAATACATTTACAGCAACAAAAACAAATACACTACCAATAGGTTCTACAAATACATTTACATTCACACCAACAAATACAGTACCAGTAGTTTCTACTAATACATTTACACTCACACCAACAAATACTTTTACAGCAACATATACAAACACTATGATTACGAATACACCAGTAGTTCCAACGCCAGCTATGACTGTGGCCTTTTTTGTCCCAGTAGACACAAGGACGCCAGTAGTTCTTATTTACCCTAATCCAAATCCAACACCTGGTACAACACCAGGCAGGTATATAGAGTTTGTGGTGACAAAACCAATATCAAAAACAGTTTTTAAAATATATACAAGCATGGGTAGATTGATTAGAAAAGCTGAAAACACTTCCACCTATTCACAGGGTAGCAAGTGTTCAGTTCTTGTTGATGGGGTGTGTTTCCAAAAACTGTCAAGAGGCGTATATTATTATGTGATAATAATAACAGATAGTGCAGGCAAAGAAGCAAAATCACCTATAGCAAAAGTTGTAGTTCAGTAATTTAATAATAGTTAATGTTATATTTTATTGGATAGTTTCTGTCCCTATATTAAAACTATAGTTAACTAAAATAGAGGCAGTAGCATAATTTTTATAAATTTTTGAGCCGTCAATATTTTTTTCATTGTTAAGTCCTAATTGAAATAAAACAGATGGTGTTATAGTGAAAGAAGAAATATAATAATTAGAGTAAAAATTCAATCCAGCCACAGTAAATCCAATGCTATATTTTCCTTTTGGTAAAACATTGTTTAATGTTAAATTATATCCCAAAGTGCCTGCAATACCGATTATAGTTTCTCCCCCTGACAATTTACCAATCTCGTACTCGTATGACACTCCGCCTTCTAAAAAATTATTAATAGTGAAAGCGTCTATACTGTGATACCAAGTAAGATAAGGACTTGAAATAATATCAGATTTTAATGTTAAATTTATTTCTTGTAAGGGTATTATATTTGGATAGTGGAAAGGGGCTTCCATATAGGAGGCATAGCCAATACTCACAGTTAAAAAATCAGCATAGGGGATGGAGTGTTCATAGTTGGCATATAAATCTATCTCATCAAATAAATCGGGGCTTATTTTCTGCTGACACGAAGTCCATAACTGTAATGTAATACCATCAGCTCCTAAAATAAGGCCAGATTGTATTGCTGGTCCATCGTTTATAGCAATACCGCGCCAGAGATACTTGGTGAGTGTTGTTGTATATATGGCTCCATTAACAACAAAGGCAGAAACAGGAAGCGAAGAGATAATCAACAGCAGAGCAATCAAATAAATTTTTTTTATCACGATTCCTCCTTTAGTAACTAATATGGTCATTAAAACAAAAAATACCCTTATTTTCAAGCATAAAGCATAAGTCGAGCCCTACTGATAAAAGGCGCAGTGTGATAATCTAAAAATTACTTTACCTTTGCTTTTATTTGTTGTAATATGGTTTTCGTTGTTTTATCTTGAACTAATAATTATTTAAAATTTTAAGGAGGTAGTTGAAATGGGATCTATTAATCAGGTAAGAGCAAGACAGATTATTGACTCGCGCGGAAACCCGACTGTGGAGGTTGATGTAATTCTTGCGAATGGTATTATGGGAAGAGCAGCAGTCCCATCCGGTGCATCTACAGGTTCCAGAGAAGCAGTAGAGTTGCGTGATGGCGATAAGAAAAGTTGGGGCGGTAAAGGTGTAACAAAAGCAGTAAAAAATGTAAATGAAATTATATCAAAGGCTTTAATCGGTTTAAATCCTGCAGAGCAGAATAATATAGACGAGCTCATGATAAGACTTGATGGCACCGAAAATAAAGGCAAGCTTGGTGCAAATGCTATACTTGGTGTTTCTCTTGCAGTAGCAAAAGCTGCAGCCGCATCACATGGACTTCCTCTTTATAGATATATAGGAGGAGCTAATGCAAAACAATTGCCTGTTCCTATGGCAAATGTTGTAAATGGTGGAGCGCATGCTGATTCAAATGTGGATATACAGGAGTTTATGATTATGCCAGTTGGCGCACCTTCTTTCTCAGAAGCTGTGAGATGGGGAGCAGAAACATTTCATGCATTAAAAACAGTTTTAAAAGCCAGAGGTTATAATACAGCAGTAGGTGATGAGGGTGGTTTCGCTCCAAGTTGTAAATCAAATGAAGAACCACTTCAGTGCTTAGTTGAAGCGATAGAAAAAGCAGGATATAAACCAGGCATAGATATTTCAATTGCTATGGATCCAGCTGCATCAGAATTTTATGATGAAGTTAAAAAAAGATATATCTTTAAAAAATCTACAAAAGAAGAACTTACATCAGAACAGATGGTTGATTTTTGGATTAACTTAGTAAATAAATATCCAATTATTTCTATTGAAGATGGAATGTCAGAACATGATTGGGCAGGACACAAGCTCATGACGGAAAAACTGGGTAAAAAAATACAGTTGGTTGGAGATGATCTCTTTGTTACAAATCCAGCAATCCTAAAAAGAGGAATAGCAGAAGATACATGTAACTCCATTCTGATAAAAGTAAATCAGATAGGAACGCTTACAGAAACTTTGGATGCAATTGAAATGGCAAAAAGAGCTCGTTACACAGCAGTTGTTTCACATCGTTCAGGTGAAACAGAAGATGCGACTATAGCGGACATAGCAGTTGCGACAAATGCGGGGCAGATAAAAACTGGTTCTTTTTCAAGAACTGACAGAATAGCAAAGTATAATCAATTACTAAGAATAGAAGAAGAACTCGGTTCCATGGCACAATATAATGGAATGGCTAACTTTTACAACTTAAAAAAATAAAATATTAGTTTTGTAAAAGGCCGCCTGTATAAGGGCGGCCTTTTTTTATTTACCATTGTCTTTATTTGTTGTAATATAGGCAGGTTGTTAAATTATAAATGGAGGTTTTTTATGGCAAAAAAAGTTATATTAATAATTAGAGATGGCTGGGGCATAGGTCCTGATTCTCCATATAATGCGGTAAAAAAAGCAAAAAAACCCAATACAGATGCTTATTTAAAGAAATATCCTACTTCTGTTCTTGAGGCTTCTGGTTTATCAGTAGGTGTGCCTAAGGGGTATCAGGGTTCGTCGGAAGTTGGTCATTTAAATATGGGTGCAGCGCGCATAGTAAAGCAGGAAGTTGTTCGTATTAATGAAGCCATAGAAGCAGGCGAAGTATTTGGAAATCCAAATATGAAACGCGCTTTTGAAGCAGCAAAAAAAAGTGGTACACTTCATATCATGGGGCTTATTCAAGACGAGGGTGTTCATGCACATCAAGAACATTTGTATGCCATTATTAAAGAAGCAGCAGCGCAGAAAATAGCCAAAGTTTATGTACATTTTTTTGCTGACGGTCGTGATACTTATCCTAAAAGCGCTCTTACATATCTTGATATGCTTGAAGCAAAATTTAAAGAATACGGTCTTGGAACAGTGGGAACGGTGATGGGAAGATATTATGCCATGGACCGCGGAAAAAACTGGAGCTTGATAGACAAGGCATATAATTGCATGACAAAGTGTGAGGGTAAAAAGGCAAACACAGCAAGAGAAGCCATAGAAGAAAGTTATAAGAATGATAAGTTGTCAAATGGTGATGAAATGACGGATGAATATATATTGCCTACAGTAATAGGAAATTTTCCAGGCATAAAAGATGGCGAAGGTGTTATACACATAAACTACCGTCAGGATAGAGCCATACAACTTACAAATGCTTTCGTGGATGAGGTGTATCTTGGTAATCGTTGGAAAAAACTTGATATAGCATATTGTGGTCTAACCAGATATTATGACGCTTTTAAATATAATGTGCTTCCACCTCTTGATGAAGGTGGAGATATGGTTAACTTAGTTGGTGAAGAAGTATCAAAAAAAGGAATGAAGCAACTGCGTATTACTGAAACGCAAAAATTTAAACATGTTACTTCTTTTTTTAATGGCAAAATGTTGGAACCATATAAAGGGGAAGATAGACTCGAATTAAAAGGTCGTTTTGATCCAGCTTCATTTGCAGAACATCCAGAAATGGAAGCATATCAGGTAAAAGACAGAGCGATAGAAGAAATAAAATCTGGCAAATATGATTTCATTACTTTAAACTTTGCAAACTGTGATATGGTTGGGCATACAGGAAATTTTGAGGCAACAGTAAAGGCAGTGGAAGTTGTGGATGAATGCACTGGGGCTGTTGTAGAAGCTGCTTTAAAGGCTGGTTATGTGATATTAGTTTCCGCTGACCATGGAAATGCTGAAGAAATGGCAGATGCAAAAACTGGGGCTCCGAGAACAGCACATACTACTTATCCAGTTGAGTGTATTTACATTGCCGCAGATGCAGAAAAAGTTAAAATGAGGCCGCATGGTGTGCTGTCTGATATAGGTGCTACAGTACTTGATTTACTTGAAATATCAAAACCAAAAGAAGCAACAGCCGAAAGTCTTATAATAAAATAAATATTTTAAATAAAAAAACCGCGGGTTTCATGCCGCGGTTTTTTTATTATATAGAGTATGATTTTACACATACATTTCCCAAAACTTGATTTCTTGAAAAAAATATGGTATAATATCACAAAAGTAGTGATAAAAAGGAGATTTTTATTAATAAAATAAATATTGTGCTGATAGTGCTGATTTTATTGAGCTTATCAGTAGCAAATGCAAAGGATGGAGGTATTATTATGTCTAAAACAGCGGTATTTGCAGGTGGATGTTTTTGGTGTATGGAAGGGCCTTTTGAAGTTGAAAAAGGTGTAATAGATGTTAAAGCAGGTTATACCGGAGGAAATACAAAAAATCCAACTTATGAAGAGGTATCTTCAGGTAACACAGGACATGTGGAAGCAATAAAAGTAATTTATGATCCTAAAGTGGTTTCATATGAGCAATTACTTGATATTTTTTGGCGGCAAATAGATCCAACTGACACAGGTGGTCAGTTTGTGGATAGAGGGAGTCAGTATTATACTGGCATTTTTTATACTGATGAAGAACAAAATATGATAGCAAAAAAATCAAAACAATTATTACAAGATTCTGGTAAGTTTGATAAACCTATAGTGACTGCCATAAGAAAGGCAGGAGAGTTTTATGAAGCAGAGGCATATCATCAGGATTATTATAAAACAAATGCTTCACATTATTTGATGTATAAAAAAGGTTCTGGAAGAGAAGAATACTTAAACAATATTTGGAAAAAAACAAGAGATAAGGGCTTGAAAGAAAAATTAACTTCCATACAGTATCATGTCACACAAGAAGAAGGCACGGAACCAGCATTTAAAAATGAATATTGGGATAATCATAAAGAAGGAATTTATGTGGATATTGTTTCTGGAGAGGCTTTGTTCTTATCGACTGATAAATTTGACTCTGGTACTGGCTGGCCTTCTTTTACAAAACCAATAAATAAGGACAGTGTTACAGAACATAAAGATAAAAGTCTTTTTATGGTTCGTGTGGAAGTAGAAAGTAAAAACGGCAAATCACATTTGGGACATGTGTTTAATGATGGTCCTAAACCAGAAGGGCTGCGTTATTGTATTAACTCAGCTTCACTTAAATTTATTCCGAAAGAAGATATGGAAAAGGAAGGGTATCAAAAATATTTGAAGTTATTTGATAAATAGCTATGCTCTTCGTGAAAATGTTGCATGGGGATAGACTTGTTTTATGATATAATTATAATGATAGAAGAAGTGGTTATAGTCATAAATAAGTCGGAGGGATTTAATGCGTACATTAATACTTCTTAGGCACGGTGAGTCCACATGGAACAAAGAAAATAGGTTTACTGGTTGGACAGATGTGGATTTATCAGAAAAAGGACTGCAAGAAGCCAATACGGCTGGCAAATACTTAAAAAAACACAGTATAAAATTTGATATAGCTTTTACTTCGCGTTTAAGACGGGCTATAATGACTTTAAATATAGCCCAGGATGTAATGGATTTAATGTGGGTACCGGTTATTCGTGCGTGGGAGTTAAATGAAAGGCATTATGGGGCTTTACAAGGACTAAATAAGTCAGAAATGGCTGAAAAATATGGCGAGGCACAGGTAAAGATATGGCGTAGGAGTTATGATGTTAGACCACCAGCACTTGAATTAAATGATGAGAGGCATCCTTCCAAAGAAGAAAAATACAAAGATTTAAAATCTGAACAACTTCCCTCAAGTGAATGTCTTAAGGATACTGTTAACAGGGTGATGCCATTTTATGAAAAAAATATAGTTCCGTATTTGCAAGCAGGCAAGACGGTTATGATTGCGGCTCATGGCAATTCACTTCGGGCGCTTGTAAAATATCTGGATAAGGTTGCGGATAATGTTATCACGGAACTTAATATACCAACGGGGTTACCACTTATATATGAACTTGATGATAATTTAAAAGTAGTTAAAAGCTATTATCTTGGGGACCCAGAAGAAGTAAAAAAAGCAATGGAAGCCGTGGCTAATCAGGGGAAGATTAAATAATAAAGTCCATGACCTGAGTAAAAAATATTTATATATCAAAAAAATTCAATATAAACTAAATTTATGTAGGAGTAACAAATGTATTTGATTTCGTGGAATGTTAACGGGATAAGAGCCGTAAATAATAAAAAATTGTTTCTGCCTTTGTTTGATTTAAAACCTGATATAGTCTGTGTGCAGGAAACAAAAGCACAGGATGATGTATTTCCCAAAGAATTAAAAGAATTAAAAGGATATCATTTTAGTTTGTGTTCTGCAGAAAAAAAGGGCTATAGTGGAACGGCAATATGGTCAAAAGAGAAACCAATAAGTGTGAAGTATGGTTTTGGGAAAGAACAATTTGACAATGCTGGTAGGATAATTATTGCAGAGTTTAAAGATTTCTTTTTATACAATATTTATTTTCCGAACGGTGGCAGGGGACCTGAATGGGTGGAACATAAGATGGAGTTTTATGAAGAGTTTTTAAAGCATGCTGAAAAAAACAGAAAAAGAAAAGAAATAGTAGTATGCGGAGATGTGAATACGGCTCATAAGGAAATTGATTTATCAAGACCAAAAGAAAATGAAAAATCTACGGGCTTTCTCCCAATAGAAAGAGCATTCCTCGATAAGCTTATTGCAAAAGGTTACATAGATACATTTAGAGAAAAAAACAAAGAAGGTAAAAATTATACCTGGTGGGATTATAAAACCGCTGCTCGTTCGAGAAATATAGGTTGGCGTATTGATTACTTTTACGTGACTTTAGGACTTTTAAAAAGGTTGAAAGCAGCTGGCATAATGAATAATGTGTTAGGTTCCGATCACTGTCCTGTATGGATTAAACTTTGAGATACTTAACACAATTATTTAGATAATACATTTTTAGAAAGAAAAGTTCGATAATTTGCCCTATTTTGTTGATAAAAAAAGATATAAGAAAAATCAAGTTAAGCAATTAAACATTGACATATATCCACTTTATTATGTATAATTGACTCGTTTGTAAAATTATTCTATTCTTTTTATGCCTAAGGAGGCACTTTGACATGGGAATTACGCAAGCTGAAGCAATAGCAGAAAGACTTAAGGGCGAATGTAAAAGACTTTATGGACCAGCACTTATAAGAATTTCACTTGATTCATATCCAAATGATGACGGAGCAGATCTTTATATTTATGCTCCAAGAAAATTTTCTGACATGCTTTTAACCAAATTGAAGTTGAGCAGAGTACAATATCTTAAGAATACAAAAGTTGATGGAGATAAGGTAAGAATTTTCATGGAAGATGTGGAGAACATGACTCCGGAGTTGAAAGCCAAGCTGACAGCGGCTCAAGAAATACAGAAGTAAAGTTTCTAACAGATAAAAAATCACATTATTAATATATTGCGACATAAGTGTCCCTATAGGACTTTAATTTGGAAGAAATTGGGAGAAACATGAAAAGATTGAAGAGAAAAAAGCAAATTACAATTATGTTGGTGAGTGATGGCATAGACAAAGTAATCAGCGTGAAGCTTGGCGCAAAACTATTGTCAGGATTATTTTTTATTTGGATTTTATCCATTTTAGTTTCGGTTTTTGTTATAACCCGTCATGCGGATTATAGAACAAGAATTGCTTATGATAAATTACTTCAGGAAAAACATAAAGAATTTGCCAAAGAAATAATTGACACGAGGGATACGGTAAAGCGCGTTGTGGAGATAGACAAACAATTGCGTGATATGCTTTCTCTAAAAAGTCGAAATGCTATAATCAAATACACAGGATTTGGCGGACCTTCATATCTTGACACAAAATTATTGGAAAAAAGTGTAAAAGATAATGACGAAGTAATAAGTAGAAAATCTTTTGATCTTGCTGTGAAGTATGTACAAGAACAAGCAAAAAATAGTGAAAGCTCATTTCAAGAAATAATTAGTTATATTACGGAACAAAGGGCAAGGCTTACAGCGGTGCCTTCTGGTTGGCCTGTGAAGGGCTGGATAACGGCATCTTTTGGATCCAGAATAGATCCTTTTACAGGTGCTCTTGCATACCATGGCGGTGTGGATATAGCAAATGATATTGGTACGCCAGTTAAAGCTACGGCTGATGGTATTGTAGTTTATGCAGAATTTGAAGCAGGTGGTTATGGAAATCTTGTGACTGTAAATCATGGAAATGGTTATATGACAAAATTTGGACACATGTTAAAGTATGTAGTTTCACCAGGGCAGCATATTAAGAAAGGGCAGATAATAGGTTATTTGGGTAATACTGGACGCTCTACTGCTCCTCACTTACATTATGAAGTCAAATTAAACGGTATTGCGGTAAATCCAGTAAAATATTTAAACAAAGAAATAGCACTGAAATAATTGTAATGTATTATAAAGGAGCTAATATGATATCTAAAGGTATAGAAACTATAATAGGAAAAAGTTGCGAAGTCAAAGGCGGTCTTAATGCTAAAGGTGGGATACGCGTTGATGGGCATGTAAAAGGAAATGTTATATCAGAAGATACAGTGATTATTGGCCAGCATGCAGTAGTAAAAGGTGATTTATCAGGAACACACGTGGTAATAGCAGGAATAGTGACAGGCAATGTAATAGCAAAAACAAAACTTGAGATACTTCATACAGGCAAACTTTATGGTGAAATAAAGTCACCAAAAATAGTAATGGATGAAGGTGTGGTTTTTGAAGGTTCTTGCGAAATGGAAAAAAACATGCCGGAAATAGCATCTCTTAAAAAGTAATCATGTCTATAGTAAATTCTAATTATTAAACCAATAAATTATCTTATTATTATTAGCTATATGTTTTATTTGGAGGCGAGATAATCAAAGTTTATAAATAAACATTTTGGATTATGTATATGTGATATAATATAAATATTAAAATAATATGGATGGTGAAACTATGGATAGAGTTCGTTTTGCACCGAGTCCTACTGGCTACCTGCATATAGGAGGGGCAAGAACTGCCCTTTTTAATTACTTGTATGCCAAGCATAATGGCGGAAAGTTTATCTTAAGAATTGAGGATACTGACAAAGAGCGTTCTACAATAGAATCTGAGCTTGAAATCTTTGAGTCTATGAAATGGCTTGGGCTTGATTGGGATGAGGGACCTGGAAAAAGTGCAGATGATTCACTTTATTATCAAACAAGAAGACTTCCTATTTATCATAAATATGCAGAAAAACTGCTAAATGAGAATAAAGCATATAAATGTTTTTGTACAAAAGAAGAACTTGATTTGGAAAGAAAAAAAGCCGAAACGGAAAAGAGAGCTTTTAAATATGATGGCAGATGTGGACTTCTAACTCCAGAACAAACAAAACAAAATGAAGAAGCTGGAAAACCTTTTGTTGTGAGAGTTCGGGTAGAACAAGCCGGCGAAACTATAGTTACTGATATAGTCAGAGGCGAAGTTAAGGTTCAGAATTCAACATTGGATGATATTATAATTTTGCGTACAGATAAAATGCCTATATATAATTTTGTTGTTGTTGTAG
Organism: bacterium; assembly: GCA_037138355.1. Classification (GTDB taxonomy): domain Bacteria; phylum Oederibacteriota; class PGYV01; order PGYV01; family Palsa-1178; genus PALSA-1178. Next base: position 21,763 of record JBAXIL010000017.1, on the reverse strand, counting down.
ATGATGTGGAAATGGGGATTACTCATGTTATACGCGGAGAAGATCATCTTTCAAATACACCAAAACAAATACACATATATAAGGCGTTAAATTTTCCGATACCGCAGTTTGCACATATTCCGCTTATTCTTGGAGCAGACAAGTCGAAACTTTCAAAGAGGCACGGGGAAACGGCTGTGCTGAGGTATAGAGAATTAGGATACTTGCCAGAGGCACTTATTAATTATCTCGCTTTGCTTGGTTGGTCGCCAGACAATGAAGATACCATATTTTCAATGGAACAGCTCGTCTCAAAATTTGAATTGTCACGCGTTCATAAATCTGGAGCCATGTTTGACAATAAAAAATTAATGTATATTAATGGTGTACATATTAGAAATAAGAATGCAGATGAACTGACAAAAATGTGTTTGCCATATATGATTAAAAGTGGACTTGTAACAGAAAATGATATTAATGGTAGATATGACTTTATAAAGCACACCGTAGTATTACAGCAAGAAAAGTTGCAAATATTATCTGAAATATCAGATTTATCAATATATTTTTATAAAAATGATTATGATATGAATGACGAAGCAAAAAAAGTTTGGGAAAAAAATGCAGCAGAAAGAGTAAAGGTTCTTGAAATTCTTGAAAAAGTAATTTCTGAAATAGGAGTAGATAAAACAAAAGTTGAAGAACGGTTAAAAGCAGATATGGAAGCTGCAGGGATTAAGCCAAAGGTCTTTATGCATGTGATTCGAGTTGTTTTATCTGGAACAACCATGGGTCCAGGGCTATTTGATATAGTGGAAACATTTGGGAAAGAAAAGTGTATGGCAAGGATAAAAAAATATAGCTGATAGAAGGTCGTTGTAGAACTATCGCAAAAGCCTCTCTAAAGGCTAAAATGCTTTAAAATAAAGGGGTTTTAAGCTTATGTCAATAATAGAAACAATACATAAACGCCAGTCCTGGAGAACCTTTTCACTCAAGCCCGTGGAAGCAGAAAAGATAAGTTTACTGCAAAATTTTATGTCATTAAATACGCAAACCATATTTGGTTCAATCGTTCGTTGTGAACTAATTAATTTTGAAGAAACGCCAGTGCAATTATTGAAAACTATGGGAACTTATAGTGTAATAAAAGATGCTAAACACTTTGTTGCTGGGTGTGTAAATAAAAAAGGAAAATATTTAGAAGATTATGGATATGTAATGGAAAAAAATATTTTAAAGGCTGTGGAGTTGGGGCTTGCTACTTGTTGGTTAGGTGCAACTTTTGATAAAAATGGTTTTTCAGAAAAAATGAAATGCTTATCTAATGAAACAGTACCGGCAGTTTCTCCTATTGGATACGCTGCCGATAAAAGAAGGCTTGCGGATAATCTTATGAGACGCGTTGCTAACTCTGACATGCGAAAAAATCTTTTTGAAATATCGTTTATGGGAGATTTTACTAATTCCTATGTGCCAGAAAATAAATATAGAAAAGTTTTAGAATGCGTTAAGTTAGCACCATCTGCCACGAATCAACAGCCGTGGAGATTTTTACGGGAAGCTAACACAGATGTTTTTCATCTTTATATGGAGCGTACAAAAGGGTATATATATCCAGCAGGTCAAAATATAGATATGGGTATTGCCATGGCGCATTTTGAACTTGCCGCAATTGAACTTGGTTTGAAAGGAAAATGGATTGAAGCAAATCCAAAAAGCGATGCAGGTAGCATGGAGTATGTTGCGACTTGGATGTGAATACAAGATAAAAGCAGTTTGGAGTTTTAAGTTGAAGTACAACAGATAGAAAATAAAATTCAAGAATTGTTGCTTTCCTTTAAATCCCTCTCTTTACATACACCTTTCCGTATTTTATCTGTCCAATCGCTGCGACTTCATTTTCATAAAGTAATTTTACTATTCCTGATTTAAAAGGAAGCGTATTATCTACAGGCATTCCATTTTTTATCCTGCCAAAGTTTTCATCACTGAGTATTATGAAAGGCATATCTACAAGTGCATCATTCATAGATATTAAATTTGCTTCGAGTGTTTCCATTTCTTCAATCTTGTGGCTTTGAGACAGTGTAAAATTACCTATTTTTGTTCGTGTGAGAGCTGATAGATAGGCACAGGATCCTATTTTTTCTCCAAGGTCGCGTGCAATAGAACGCATATAAGTACCAGAGCCACAAGCTATAGTCAAATAAATCTTATTGGCAATAGTTTGAGTATGTTTGATAGAATAAATATTTACAGTTCTTGGTTCTGGATTTACTTCTTTTCCAGCTCGAGCGAGTTCGTAAAGTTTTTTTCCATCTTTTTTTATTGCCGCAAACTTTGGAGGGATTTGAGTTACCTCTCCAATAAAAGAGGGAAGCATTTCGAGTACAAGTTTTTCGAGATCTGAAGGAACAGGAAACTCTTTCACGGTTTCCCCTTCGGCATCATCTGTGTTTGTTGCTCTACCAAAGGTAATTTCAAGCTCGTATTCCTTGTCTGAGGGCAAATATTCGGCTATCTTGGTAGCTTTTCCGACAAGGGTAATCAGCAAGCCCTTAGCGAGTGGGTCTAAAGTACCGCTGTGACCTATCTTTGTAAGCCCGAATTTGCGTTTTACCTGCTCTATAGCCCCAAATGAAGTAGGGCCTTGTTCCTTGTTTATTAGCAATATACCATTCATAGTTTATAGATTATGAGTTAAGCTGCTATAAAAGTCAAATGTTTAATTGTATTTCTCAGTCTTAACAAGTCTTGTAAAAAGGCTGTTTTTGTGATATATTTATGGCATTATTTAGTAGTATGGACATTAGTGTGAATTATGTCCTAATTTATTTTTTCGCTAATTTAAGGTATCATTATGTCTGTTTGTTCCTGCTTTTTAGGAAAAGCACTATAGGAAAAACAAATTTTGAGGAGGATTGGATGAAAATTTGCGTTGTGGGTACTGGATATGTTGGGCTTGTCACAGGAGTATGTATGGCAGATCTTGGAAATGATGTGATATGTGTTGATATAGATGCAAAAAAGATTCTAAACCTTAATAAAAATATACTTCCTATATATGAACCAGGTCTTGAAGAACTTGTTAAAAGAAACAAGGCAAGGCTAACATTTACTACTGACCTAAAAGACGGAGTGAAAAAATCAGAAATAATATTTATTGCAGTTGGAACTCCAGCCCAATCAAATGGAGAAGCTGATTTATCTTTTGTAAAGGAAGTAGCGAAACAGATAGGAAAAAGTATCAATGGTTATAAAGTCATAGTTGATAAGTCCACGGTACCTGTAGGGATGGGTGATCTCGTGGAATCTATCATTGAAGATAATTCAAATAACAAGTTTAAGTTTGATGTAGTTTCTTCTCCTGAATTTTTAAAAGAAGGTAGTGCTATACAGGATTTTATGAATCCTGACAGGATAGTAATAGGGGCAAAGAAAAAAGAAGCTGCTGAAAAAGTTGCGCAGATATTTAAACCACTAAGTACAAAAATAATAATTACAGATTTAAGAAGTGCGGAAATGATAAAGTATGCATCAAACTCATTTCTTGCTACAAAAATATCGTTTATTAACGAGATAGCAAATATATGCGAAAAAGTTGGCGCAGATGTTGAAACTGTGGCTAATGGAATGGGAATTGACCGCAGAATAGGAAAACTTTTTTTAAATGCAGGGGCTGGTTTCGGAGGCTCATGTTTTCCAAAAGATGTTTCTGCATTGGTTAATATTGCGCGCAAGGAAGATTATGAACCTCTCATACTTAATGCAGTGATAGAAGTTAATAAATTACAGAGAAAACGCGTTTTAAATAAAATTAAAAGAATATTGGGAACGCTTGAGGGCAGACAGATTGGTATACTTGGCATAGCATTTAAACCTAATACTGATGACATTAGAGAAGCGGTCGCAATGGATATCATTGAGGCTCTTCTCGAAAAAGGCTGTAGGATAAAGGCTTTTGATCCAGTGGCAATGCCGAATGCAAAGAAAGAACTTAAAGGCGTTACTTTTGTAAAAGATTCTTATTCAGCGGCTGAAAATGTGGAATGTCTTGTTATATTGACGGAATGGAATGAATTTAGAGAACTTGATATGGAAAAAATAAAGGGTTTAATGAAAACTCCAGCCATAGTGGATGGAAGAAATATATATGATCCAGCAAAAATGAAAAAAATTGGATTTGTTTACACGGGAATAGGTAGGAATTAATAGTATAAATAGAAATAGCAGTATGTAGAAAAAATATTTTGTGAGGTGAAAAATGGCAAAAAATCAAAACAAAGAACAACAGCATGTTCCAGTACAGAAGCTAAATAATGAATTTTCCATAAAAGATTATGTGTATATTAATATATTTTTCTGGGCGTTTTTGGTAATAGTGGCTTTGGTGGTATTTTTTACTACTGGAGCAAAAATGGATCCTATAATGGAAAATGTGTTTGTGTTTATTTTTGCTGTTTTTGGGTGTGGTTTCACAGTTGTCTCGATTTTTGATGGTGTATATGAAAAATTAAATAAAGGTGCTCAAAATGAAAAATAAGATTTATTTTATTTTTATAGTCGCAATAATTATGGTAGCTCCTTTGTTGGCTCAAGCAGGGGTAGCAGAAGCTGAAACAAACAGCAATGCACCTATTGTAACTGCGGCAAGTCCAGCAGCTATTGTTGGAACAGTCGCAATTCCAGTTACTTATACAACTAAGACAATACATGGGAAAACGGTTGCTGCTGTATTACCAACAGTTGCAGTGATTAAACTTGTTGCAACTCCAGAAATTTCTGCTCAGCAGTTTGAAGAACTTAAGTCAAAAGTTGATTATATTAAGAAAACTCTTGAAAGTGCACAGATCGCAAACAATGATCTTTCTGCAAGTTTGAGAGATTTACAGTATGATTTAAAAAGGATAGAAGAACGAACACAAGAAACAAAGAATATAGTTCAAGATATGACGGACTTGAAAGTTAGGTTTAGTTCGCTTGAAGAAAAATATATGAAAGACAAAGATGATATGGAAAAAGCAAATGGAGAAATAGATAAAATAAAAGATAATGTGAAAACAAATAGTGAAAAGCTAAATGATTGGACTGATATAATGGATGTTTTAAAAAAAGGAACAAGCAATAACGAACTGGAAATAGCAAAAACAAAAAAAATTATAAATGATTTGAAACTAAAATATGGCGAATCTGAGGGGAATATAATTACAGAAATATCCAGATGGCCTTATCTTGGATTTGTAACATTGTTCTTGTCTATTGTTGCTGTAAGTGTGGCAGTGGCTAAATAACATAATAAATTATGAAACATACGGCACTGCGATATCTTGAAATTAGAATATATTAAGGAGAATATCTTGGCCGTATGAAACATACGGCACTGCGATATCTTGAAATTGAAATAGATTAATAAATTATGGAGGATATCTTGGCCGTATGAAACATACGGCACTGCGATATCTTGAAATTAGAATATATTAAGGAGGATATCTTGGCCTATTCGATGACAGGTTGGGGAACGCACAGAACCCCAAAGTTTACAGTAAATTTAAAAGGTTTGAATTCTAAATATAAAGAAGTAGTATTACATTTGCCACAGGAGTTTTTTGAGGCAGAGCCTTTTATATATAAATTTTTAAATGACAGTGTTATTCGTGGAAGAGTGGATCTTTTTGTAAATCTTGACAAGAATAATATCAAAAAACATGTAGTTGTTGATGAAGAACTATTTAAAGAAGCGTACGCATCTATGAAAAAACTTATGACAAAAGTTAAGATCAAAGGTGAAATACCAGTACAGACCATATTAAACAGCGTTAATGGAATAGTAACGGTAAAAGATGCAGAAGCAAAAGATACTTATTCCTGGAAAAAAGTGAAACCAGTTATAGAGGCGGCTTTTAAGGATTTTATGAAGATGAAGGAAAAAGAAGCACAGGGACATATAAAAGATATTGAAAATCGGTTGAGTATAATTGAGAAAGAAGCTGCAAATATTGTCAGTATGCATGAAGAATTTAAAGAAGAGTATAAAAAGAAAACCCGCGAAAGATTGGATGTTATACTTGCCAAAGAAAACAGACAGGGTTTTTTAAATACAGAGGCTGTTGAAATTCTGGACAAATATAATATAACGGAAGAATTGGTTAGAATTTCGTCACATGTAAAACAGGCTTTGTCGATAATAAAAAATGATGCTGCAGGTAGGAAGTTAGATTTTCTTGCGCAGGAGTTTTACAGAGAAGCCAACACTATAGGTTCAAAAATTAACAATGCTAAGATAGCGCATGCAGTGATTGTCATAAAAGAAAATACGGAAAAGATTAGAGAACAGGCTTTAAACTTAGAATAATAATTTGTAACTAAAACGGAGGACTTTTGTGCTTCTTAATGTAGGTTTTGATAATGCAGTAGTTCAGGAAAGAATAGTGGCTGTAATAGATGTCAACTCAACTCCTGTAAAAAGAATGATAGAAGAAGCCAGAAAAAGTGGTTTTTTGATTGACGCCACGCATGGAAAGAAAATAAGAGCTGTCATAGTAACGGATTCAAATCATTGTGTTATCTCAGCTATACAGGCAGAGACATTACTTGTTAGATTTGGAAATAATGAAAAACTGCAAGATAAAAAAACAAAAGAAAAGGAACCTGAAAAGAAATGAAAAAAAAAGGTATTGTTTTTGTAATATCAGCGCCTTCGGGTACGGGAAAGACGACTGTTATTAACAAATTCCTTATAAATCATAAAAGTGATTTTGTCGCTTCTGTTTCAGTAACAACAAGAGAAGCGAGAAAAGAAGAAATAAATGGCAAGCATTATTATTTTTTTACAAAGAAAAAGTTCAAGGAATTTGTAAAGAATGGTAAGTTCTTGGAGCATGCTCGTGTGCTTGATAATTTCTACGGAACTTTAAGAAAAACGGTATTAAATACTGTAAGTGAAGGCAAAAATGTAATTATGGACATAGATGTGCAGGGTGCTAAAAAGATAAGGTTAAAGTTAAGAGATTGTGTTACTATTTTCATTCTACCACCGTCATTTACGGAACTGGCAAGAAGGTTAAAAAATCGCAAAACAGAGGCTCCTGAAGCAGTCTCAAAAAGGTTGGCTCTAGCAAAAAAAGAATTGAAAGAACGCTCAAAGTATGATTATATAATTGTTAATGAGGATTTAGATGTAGCCACAAGTTTATTGGAGTGTATATATAAGCTGGAATGTAATAAGAGATACCAGTTAAATAAGTAATAAGCTTCCGAGGCGGTATTAAACTGCAACGGAGCGTAAGCCTTATAAACAGGGCAAAAAGGAGAAACAGCATGAAAAAGTTTGATTTTACACACGAGGAATTAAAGGCCAAAGTTGGAAACAAGTATGCCGCGACTATCATTATAGCCAGCAGAGCAAAAGCCATTAGGGAAAATCCAGCAGATGTAGAAGAAGCAGACAGAAAGAAAAAACCTACAGTTACTGCTGTAAAAGAGTTCTTAAATGATAAGATTAAACATGCGGAATTTGACATAGAAAAAATAAATATCGGCGATTAATAATGTCACGCATTGTTATTGCAATTACAGGCGGGATTGCTGCCTACAAAGTACCAGAGCTGATAAGACTTTTCACAAAAGCGGATATTGATACAGTTTGCGTTATGACTAAAGAGGCGCGGGAGTTTGTTACTCCCTTGACTCTACGGACATTGACAGGCAATCCTGTATATGAGGATATGTTTTTTGAAGCAAAAAATTCTAATGCAAAAGTGGAACACATAGGGCTTGCCCAAAATTGTGATCTTATTGTTATTGTTCCTGCGACGGCAAATATTATAGGTAAAATTGCCTGTGGCATAGCAGATGATCTTCTCACTACTACGGTTATGGCAACGGATAAGAAAGTACTAATAGCACCAGCCATGAATACTCAAATGTGGAACAATCCAATAGTGGTTGAAAATGTAAAGAAACTTGAAAAATTAGGATATATTTTCATTGGTCCAAAAGAAGGAGAACTTGCTTGTGGGGATTATGGGGCAGGTCATATAGAGGACATTAAAAAGATTTATGATAAAGCTTTAAGTATGATAAAAGTAAAAAAAAAACAATCAATAAAACCACTGTCCTAATCACTTCAGGTGCTACAAGGGAATACCTTGATGATGTGAGATTTATATCAAACCCGTCGTCCGGAAAAACTGGATATTACCTTGCAAATGCGGCTTTATCACTTGGCTTGAATGTAATATTTTTATCTGGAAAAAGTGCATATATGCCTCAGGGTGCTGAAATAATCGAAGTTACTTCTGCCTTGGAAATGATGGAAAAATTCAAAGAAAATTTTAAGCGTGCAGATATTATTATTGGTGCCGCAGCAGTCGGTGATTTTACTCTACAGAGAAGAAAAGGAAAAATAAAAAGAGAAGGTCAGAAAAATCTTCTAATAGAACTGAAACCTACTGAAGATATTATGGCTTGGGCTGGTAAAAACAAAGGCAAAAAAATGCTTGTCGGTTATTCGGCACAGTCTGGAAAAGATTTAAGTGAAACCAAAAGAAAAATGAAATCAAAAAATCTTGATATGATAGTATTTAATGATATAAGCAAAAAAGATGTAGGCTTCGGTTCAGATGAAAATGAAATAATAATTATTGGCAAACAAGGTAAGGCCCTTTATGAAGGCAGACAAAGTAAAGAAAAACTTGCTGAAATTATTATGGAGTTGATTTACAGAAAGGAAAAATAATGACAAAAAAACTTCTCTATTTGTGTTTAGCCGTATTTATTCTAATTTCCTATGCATTTTCACAGGCAAGGGACACTTCAAAACTGCCAAAGTATAAAGATGAAGTTCTTGTTGTGTACAAAGCGGAATTTACGCAGGCTGATATTGATTTATTGGTAGCTAAGTATTCAATGAAAGCAAAGGCGCGCAATGAAATAATAGCGTATATAGAAGGAATACATAATATTACAAAGACAAGAACTTATTTGCCACAGAATTATTTTGTATGTTATAAGATACCCAAAAATGAAAGTATAGAAAGTGTTATTTTGGCACTTAAAGCAGAACCTGTAATTGAAAGTGTGCAACCTAATTATATTTTTTATACCCAAACTGCCTCTTATACACCTTTGCTTGCTGGCCCAAATGACAATTACTATTCAGTAGTGCCATCTCAGTGGTATATTAATCAGATTAGAGCAGATAAAGCATATGCCGAATTATTAGCTACTATTGTGCCAGTTAGAAATGTGATAGTTGCAGTAATAGATACGGGTGTGGACATTGACTTGAGTGGTGGGCACGAAGATCTTAGGGGAGTTACTGTCACAGGAAAAAATATATTAAATCCAACTCAACTGCCATACGATGATGAAGGTCACGGCACTCATGTCGCAGGAATAATAGTGGCAAGTACTAATAATTCTTTAGGGATATCCAGTATTTCTGGTTTAAATTATGGAGGAACTTTTGGTGTAAAAGTAATGCCAATAAAAGTACTTGATTCTTTAGGGGAAGGTACTGACGCAGATATTTATACAGGCATAGTTTGGGCGGCTGATAATGGCGCTGATATAATAAACATGAGTTTAGGTGGAACATCTGCTGATGCAATTCTTCAAAATGGTGTTAATTATGCATATAATAAAGGCTGTCTTATAGTTGCCGCAGCAGGTAATTCAAATGATCAAACTTTTTATCCGGCGGCATATTCAAATGTTATGGCAGTTGCAGCGAGCGATATGTTGACTGATACATGTGGAAATACTTATGATGTAAAGGCAGATTTTTCTAACTGGGGTAAAATAGATATAGCGGCGCCAGGCGTAAATATATTAAGTACATCAAATGAAAATTATTCTTCTTATACAGAAGAGTCTGGAACCTCTTTTTCTTCACCGATTGTGGCAGCAGTAGCCGCCTTAATTAAAATGAAATATCCTGATTACACAGCAACGCAACTGAAAACAATACTTGAACAATCGGCAGATGATGATTATCATCGTGACTGTTCAGCGATAAATATAGGACATTCAGGATATGACAAATACTTTGGCTGGGGCAGAGTAAATGCTTTTAAAGCTCTGAATTTAGAAGTTAGCACTGTAAGCAATCCAGATATAAAAACTTATAATTGGCCAAATCCTTTTTCACCTGACAGCGATAATTATACAAATATAGTATTTACAATTGATAAAGCACAAAAAATATTTGTTTGCATATATGACGGTGGCGGAGAACTTGTTTGGGATAAAACCTTACAGTCATTTGAAGTATTAAGTGGAATTCAAAATACAGTAAAATGGAATGGTAAAAATAAGGACAATAAGAGAGTGGCAAATGGGGTATATTTTTATTTGATCAAAACAAATGGTGTAAGATACGGTAAAAATAAGATAGTTGTGTTTAAATAAATAGAGCTTGTTGATTATTAGTTGGTAAATTAGTCATAAAACATGGTGGCTTAATGATGAAAAGAAAGGCTTTTATAGTTGCTATCATACTGATGGTATTTGCGGCAGTACTTTGTGCCTCTGGCGGAGAACCATTTGCATTTTTAAAGCTTGGTGTAGGAACAAGGGCTACTGGAATGGGAAGTGCTTTTACATCTATTGCTGATGATTCTTCAGGGGCATATTACAATCCGGCAGGGAGTGTTAATATGAAAGGGCTTGAATTGATGGGAGAAACTTATATTTTGAGTTTTGACCGAAGCATAAACTACATTTCTATTGCTAAACCATTTGAATTAAATGATGCGATATATGCCTTTGGAGCTTCATGGATAAATAATTATTCAGGATCAAACATTGAAACACGGTTAACTAATTCTCCTGAACCGGATTCAATAATGTCCGATTCCTCAAGTATTTTTACTTTCAATCTTTCCACAAAACTTTCTGATAAGATTTGTTTAGGTGGGAATTTTAAATTTTTATTTAAAAATCTTGGAGCATATTATGGTATTGGCGTTGGTTTTGATTTGGGTACATTGATTAAGTTGAGTGAAAGTTTGAATGCAGGACTATCATTTTCTGGAATTTCAACAAATATTATATGGAATGGGAGTTCGAAAACAGAATCTTTGCCACAGATAACAACAGCAGGGTTATCATATAAATTTTATAATATGTTTGGGGCAGCTGGGTTTTCGGCTTTGCCTTCGATAGATTTTGTATACAATTCTTTTAATGGTTTCAGTATAAGAGCAGGAACCGAGATTTCAATTAATGATTTTGTTTTTTTGAGGGGCGGATATAATAATGCACTAACACTTGGTGCCGGAATCAGGATAAAGCCCTTGGATGTTTTATCGATAAAAATTGACTATGCGTATGTATCGGATAATATAATTCCTGGTGCTATCAATCACAGGATAGGGTTGTCTTTAGAATATCTATTTCCGCAAGATGGTGTGGAGCATAATATCAATGCTGATATCAAGAAACCAGAAAACATACTGAAAAACAATAGTGAACCTGATAAGATTAAGAAAAAAGTATCTGGTAATAATGAGTTTGAGTGGTAAACTTTGTATGGATCAATCAATATAGAGGAGTTGCTAAATAATGAAAATATCAGCCGTAATAATAACAAGAAATGAAGAAAAAATTATTGCTCGCTGTTTAGATAGTATAAAGTGGGTGGATGAAATCATAGTAGTAGATTCGGGAAGTACGGATCGCACAGTCGCAATATGTAAGGGATATGGGGCTAGGGTGATTTTGAAAAAATGGGAAGGTTATGCAAAACAAAAGAACTTTGCAATTTCAAAAGTAAAAAATTCTTGGATACTTAGCCTGGATGCGGATGAAATAGTTACAACGGAGTTGAAAGATGAACTTATCAATATAGTCAAAAAGGAAACTGTGTATTCCAAGACCTCAGCTGATTTGCCAATTAAATATGGTGCTTCAATAGTTGGGTATTACATTCCAAGAAAAACATATTTTTATGGACATTTACTAAAATATGGAAATATATATCCTGATTCACAATTAAGATTCTTTAGAAAAAATACAGGTAAATTTGAAGAAACTGAAATACATGAGAGATTTATTTTAAAAGGAAAAGCCAGTAATTTGAAGGCGCCTTTACTCCATTATTCAAAAAAAAGTATTAAAGCACACATTAAAGCTATGAATAGTTACACTGCTTTGGAAGTACAAAGGGCAATAAAAATAAAGTATGTGCCAACAGGATATTCAGTTATAATTAAGCCGATTTTATACTTTATGAAACATTATTTTATCAAGGTAGGTTTTCTTGATGGTGTGGCTGGACTTGTATATTACTCAATCAGCGCAGCGTATATTTTTGTAAAAGAAATAAAAATATTGGAAGCCATAGGTTTATCAAAAGTGAAGCTCATACGAACTATTTTAAAAAAAGCCAGATAATACTTATTTAAGTAATTCTTTATAAATCTCCCCTGCAACTGGTGCTGCCACTGTCATACCTTTGCCTTCTCCATCGCCTAATACTGAAATCGCATACTGCGGAGCTTCGGCAGGTGCAAATGAGATAAACCACGCATTTAATATGCCATTTTTACCACCAGATGTTCCAGTTTTACCAGCTATTGTTAGTCCTTTTACTTGTGCTTTTTTACCAATCCCTTCATTAACAGTTTTAATCATAAGGTCGGTAATTTTTTTAGCTGTAGCAGGAGCTATGGATCTTTTAGCCTCGGATGGCAAACCTTGATAAATTATTTTTCCATTTATATTTCTAATTTCTTTTATTATGTAAGGGCTCATCATTACTCCGTTATTAGCAATTGCCGCTGCGAGCATAGCCGCATGGAGTGGAGTAATCGTATATGTGTTTTTTTCAGGTATGCTCAAACCACAAGAATGAAGAGCGGTTTCATATCTGGTTTTATCATTTTGTGGAGCAAAACTTTCTTTGATAGGAATTGAAAAATTTTTCTCAAGGATTTTATCATAGAAGCCTATATCAAATTGACGGCCGAAACCAAATTTTTGATTGTATTCTGTAAGAGTAGGGGAACCAACTGCAAAGCCGAGGAAGGCGCAGCCGATGTTACAGGAAAGTTCTATTGTTTGTGCAATACTTTTAATTTTTCCATGTTTTTGTGAACACCAAAAAGATTGACCGTCAAATTGTGTTGAGCCAGCGCATTTGATAGGGTAAACATCTTTTTCGTTAATGCTGCGTTCAAAAGCCGCAGCGACTGTGATTACTTTAGCAATCGAGCCAGGTTCATAAAGTTTATCAGTGGCGCGGTTTAGAAGAGGTTGGTTTACATTATCTACTACTTTCCACCAGTCTTTTTCTATGGTGTTTGGACGGTAAGTAGGTTGGCTGTAAAGGGCAAGAATTTCACCAGTTGAAGGCTTTAGTACAACTACTGCACCCTTATACCAACCCATAGATTTTGCTACAGCGTTTTGTACACGCGTATCTATGGTAAGGTATATTTTGTTTCCAGGAATATATTCTGCTAAGTATTTTTCAATACCTTCTGAGCGATTGTGTCTTTTACTTACAAATCCAGTAATGTGCGCTGTTTTTTGGTCGAGAATGTATGTGCGTTGTGTTTCAGATTTTATCAGGTTATACCGTGCCAAAGGTTCCCCATTTGAATCAAACAGGTAGTACATAGCACCTTTGTTTCTATCTTCTTCTGCTAAGGAAAGATTTTTTCTTGCTTTTGTAAATTTCTGATTGAGCATGAGCGCTTTATTATAATAATTGATTGCGTCATCAAGATTTCCTGAAGCATGTAGGCAACAACCTGTACCATAAAGCGCTTCAGGGTTATTGGCATTTAATTTTAATGCCTGTCCGTACTCAACAGCAGCATTTTTGTATAAACCTTGATCTAAATACATATCTCCATAAAAAGTATGGTCTATGGTTCTGTTTTGTTTCAAACCTGCAGCTAAGGCCTCTGTATAATATTTTTGCGCTTTCTCAAAATCATTTTGTCTGCCTGCTATTAAACCGAGACCATCTAAGGCTAAATATCCATTTGGTCTGATATTTAAAGCATGATTAAAATCGGAAATAGCATAAGTAAGCTTGCCTTTTTTGAATTTGTCAACTCCGCCAGAAATGGCTAAACTATAAGTTATATTTTCTCCAGAAAAACGAAAAATCGCATAAAATATAGCTATAATAGCTACAACAACAAGGACTATCTGCCATCTTTTCCTTTTGTAATAATGTTTTGAAGACAAATGTCCTATTGGTGAAATTCTCATAAATTTACTTCCTCCTAAAATATCATAATCTAAAAACAGTGTATATATTAGCACAAAACAGGGGAATATTGAAACGAAAAGATAAATGAAGTTAATCAGTATTTTAATACAAAAGGCAATTTGGCTGTTATATATATAGATAGTTCCTGTTATTGACAATAATTCAATTATTGCTATAATAACCGAGTAAATATTATAGAGATAAGCTTTGGAGGTTTCTGGTTGATAAGGCTTTATGCCGTTTTAATCAGCTTTATACTAGTGTTTTCACCGGTTGCTTGTGCCAAGGAAATGTATTGTGTAGGATTTTTGGGCAACACAAACAACGCTGTATCAAATGCTATGTTCAATTCTCTCAAGTTCTCATTGGATGAATTCAACCTTACAAATACTGCATATGCTGTCACTCCGGAATTTTTCAACGAAAATGACTCTTTTGTCTGCGATTCAATAAAAAATAAAGAAAATTTACTGTGTGTTATAGGTTTGTTCGGACCAGCTAATAAAAATGTAATTGAAGCAGTAACAGAAATCCCACTCATAGCTGCTTCCTCTGAAAACTTATATTTTAATATTGAAGGAAGACAAAATTTATTTAGAATTGCTGCCTCAGAAGCACAACTTGCAGCCGATACTTGCAGATTTTTAATTTCAGTTTCTCTTAAGGGGAAATTGGCAATAGTGTATTCAACGGATAGTGATGAATATCAGAAAATGGCACAGGCCTATAAAAATGCCGCTGATAAAAATAATACTTGGGCGCAATATTTTAAAGAAGTAGAGGGTGATAGAATGGATTTTACAGCAGTGTTACTAAGACTTCGAGATCTTAAGGTACATAATATTTATTTTGCTGGAAGAGCAGCGCAGGCAGCAGCACTTGCCAGACAATCGGCAGAAATGAATGTGGGTGCTGATTTCTCATCAACGCATCTTATCTGTAGTTCTATATTTATAAAAAATGCTAAAGCAGGAGCGCAGGGTGCTATCTTTTCATCGATTTCGCCATCAAGCTTATATGGTTTTAAAAAGTTCAGACCCCATTTGAAAAAGTTTGGAGAAACATTTGGAGGGGACGACACTCACATACCTTATGTTTATGATGCAACAGGATTTTTATTAAACGCTCTAATGGCTGGGAAAATAAATAAAAATGATATTATAAAGTATTTAAAGGATGAAACATATGCTGGCGTGACTGGAAACATTTCATTTAAGGAAAATGGCGATAGGTCAAATCCGCCTGTGTACTTTTATATAATTAGAAATAAGGAGTTTTTACAGAGAAGCTTAATGGGCTCTGAAAAAGATGCATTCGTAAAAATGAAATAAAAAGTTGTTTATTTGTATGAAACTTGTAAGAAAGGTGTGTTATAATTGCTCCACACCTCTTAGGTGGTTTGTGAAGAACTAAAATTTTGGCTTTAACAAATGTAGTATCAATTAAAAAATGTTTAGTAAAAAAACTATAGGAGATAAGCGATGCCGCAGGAAAATGACAATTTATTTAAGGAAGCAAAAAGTTTTTTTCAGATCTATCAGCCAAAAGGCGAGATAATAACAGGTGTTACAGTGCCAGGTAATGTTATGATTCTGGGTGAAATCTTTGAACAAAATAAAGGAAAGGGCATATCAGCTAATCTAAATAAAAATGCCTTTATCATAGCTCAAAAAAAGAAAGATGGAGACAGATCGCTGGAATTTTATTCACAACATTATGATGAAAAAATAAAACTATCCTTAAATGCCCCTGAACGCAGAGATGAACACGGTTGGGCATATGGTATGGCAAGTACTTTGTATATGCTCGAAGGTATGTCAAAGAAAGTTACAGGTATGAATGTGTATATAAATAACAAAATACCTGATCTTTTTAACGCAAATTCTGTAGAAGCTCTCGAGGCAGGAATTGCTGATATAGCTTCGAAGTTTTCGGATTGGGATATGACGGGTGTAGAATTAGCTCATGTATGTGCTGATGGGGAAAAGAAATTTTTGAGTGCAGAAAGCAATTTTGTGAAATATGTTCCACTTTTGCTTGGGGAAAAAGGTTGCGTTACATATTTTGATGCAGCTTCAGGAGACCATGGTAACATTAAAACAACTTTTGGAAATCTTACATTTATGATAATGAGCTCGGGTTTGAAAAAGAAGCACATAGAGGAAAAAAGAAAGTCAATATTTGCTGAAGTTAAAGCTGCCATAGAAACTATGAATAAGTTAGGAGCAAATATAGATTCACTTGAAAGCTTGACACTTGAAAAGTTTGACACATATAGGTCTAAATTGACATTGGAACAGAGAAAAAGGTGTGCCTACTTTATTTCTGAAAATGAAAGAGTAGCAGCCGCAAAAATAGCATTAACTAAAGGTAATCTTGCTGGATTTTTAGAGCTAATAAATGAATCACAAAAGAATATCAAAAACAGACTTGATATAGTGCAGGAAGAAAATGAGATTTTAGTAGATATGATACTTGATACTGAGGGAGTAAGGGCAGTAAGAATGTTGAATATGGGGACAGATGGTGCTGTACTCGTGGTGGTAGATAAAGATAAAAAATTACAGGCTGAAAGCAAAATTAAAAAGACATTTACAACAAGTACTGGCATAGAACTGGTTACGGAAGTATTTAATCTCGACACACAACTTGAAGAGTTTACTATCGATGTGTCTACATTTAAAAAATAAATGAAAATTAGTTTTTTTACATATGGATGTAAGGTTAATCAGTATGAAACGGAATTGATTAAACAGATGTTTTTGAAGACAGGCGGATTTACGGAAGTTACTGATGATTCGGTCGCTGATGTGAGTCTGATTAACACCTGTACTGTTACAGCGAAAATCGATTCCGAAATTGCCAGAAAAATTAGACAACTAAAGGCAAAGCAGAAATGTAAAGTAATACTAACGGGCTGCCTTGTTCAAAGACAGGATTCTGCTGACTTGACTAATCTTGCCGACTGGATAATTCCAAATGAAAAAAAATTCATGTTAGCTTCATACCCACCTGAAATAATCAACACCCCTGCTGCAGTTTATGAATCCATACTGGAAGGATTCTCAGGAAAAAATAAAGCATTTGTAAAGGTAGAAGATGGTTGTGATAGATTTTGTGCCTACTGTACAGTTCCTTTAGTAAGAGGTAGCAAAATAAGAAGTAGAGATGAAGCTGAAATATTAAAGGAAATTAAGCAGTTGTCTTTAGCTGGTTTCAAGGAAATTATTCTCACTGGAGTTAATCTTGGACTTTTTGGGAAGGAAAAAAATAGCTTTACAGCACTATATGATATTTTGAAGGCAATAATACAATTACCAGGCAGTACAAGGGTCCGCTTGAGTTCAATAGGTCCTGTGGATTTAAGTAATGAGGTAATTAACTTGGCTTCTGAAAATCCAGAAAGAATATGTCCACACTTTCATCTTTCTATGCAAAGTGGAGATGATGCAGTATTGAAAAGAATGAATAGAAATTATGATACTGGTTTATACAGAAAAAAAGTTGAATATATAATTAGCAAAATGCCTTATGCAGGGATAAATACGGATGTGATAGCAGGGTTTCCTGGAGAGACTAAGGAAGAATTTGAAAATACAGTAGCATTTATAAAAGAGATTCCTTTTTCGCGACTCCATGTGTTTCCATATTCTGATAGGCCTAATACAAAAGCCACTGTCATGGATAAGAAGCTTGATGATAAGATGAAAAAAGAACGGGTAAAGATTCTTATGAAAATAGCTGAGGAAAAAGAAATAGCTTTTGCTCAGAAGAATAAAGATAGGATACTGTCAGCACTTATAGAAGAAGGTGGCAATGCAGATAGTCTTTTTGGTTATACAGAAAACTATATCAGAGTAAAAGTGGAAAATGATGAAAAGGCCAGAAAATGTATAAACAATATTGTTCCGGTGAAAATAGTTCTTATAGAAAACGGTGATATTCACGCTAAAATAGTGTGAAAAGGATGGTTTTATGACTGAAAATTGTCTTTTTTGTAAAATACTTAAAAAGGAAATACCATCTAAAGCAGTTTATGAAAATGATTTAGTTTATGCGTTTGAGGATATTAATCCACAAGCGCCAGTGCATGTATTAATAATTCCAAAGAAGCATATTGCAACCTTAAATGAAACTTTGAAAAGTGATGTGGTTTATTTAGAAGCAATTTTTGAGGCAGCAAAAAAAATAGCAAAAGATAAGGGTGTAGCTGAGTCAGGTTATAGGACTGTTTTTAATGTGAACCGTGATGGAGGTATGGCTGTGGCTCATTTGCATTTGCATGTTTTAGGTGGAAGGCCTATGATATGGCCTCCAGGATAGAAAGACTTAGTTGTTGAAATTTTTGTTGTAGCTTAATAAAAAAATATTGGAAAGGTGTATAAATGGAAAGAGCGCCTCAATGCCCAGTTTTTGGAAACTGTGGTGGATGTTCTATGCAGGAAAGAGATTATGCGGTACAAATAGAACTTAAGAAAAAAGATCTTATTGCAGATTTTCTGATGCAAAAGGTTGAACTAAGTCCTGAATTAAAAGTATTTGTTAAGCAAGAGTTTAATTATAGAAATAGAATGGATTTTCCATTTAATTCAGAAGGTTTAGGCCAACGCAAAAAAGGGCACTTTGAAAAGTTGATTCACTTTAAAAAATGTCATATAGCCAATACTGGAGTGCAAACAGTTTTTGATGAAGTTCAAGCTTGGTTTGAACTTGAAAAAGAAAAATTAGATGTATTTGATGTTGTTAGAACTACTGGAACAATAAGATATGCCACCATAAGAAGCTCGTTTTTTTCTGGTGAATCATCAGTGACTTTTATTTTAAACGCAAATTCACAAAAAATAGAGGAACATAAGGCTTTAATTGAAAGCTTCGCGGCCAAATCAAAAGTTGGAAATGTATTAATAGGTCTTGTGAAGCACAATACTGACCAAAGCGCTACTCCTGCGGTGGAGGTAATTAAGGGAAGCGCGTATATATCTGAAAGACTTGGACAAAAAGTTTTTAATTATCATACGCAAGGATTTTTCCAGAGTAATTCAGCTGTGCTTATGGACATCATTTATTTTATTAAGGATAAAGTAGGGGAACAGTACGATACGCTTATTGATTTATATGGAGGGGTTGGAACACTCGGGATATCGCTCATGGATATGGCAAAAGAAGTATTTATAGTTGATAATAATGGATTAAATACAGCTGCTGGGGCAAAAAATATAGAAGCAAATGATTGTAAAAATGTAAAGTTTTTTGAAGCCGATGCAGAGAAAAGTTCTGAACTTGGGATTGATTTAACAGGGAAAAAAACGATATTTGTTTTGGATCCGCCAAGAAACGGAATACAAAGAAAAGTTTTTAAATATATAAAAAGCACAATGCCAGAAAAACTTATTTATGTTTCTTGTAATCCAAGAAGAATGGCTGAAGATATAAAGATTTTATCTGCAGATTATGATTTAAAGGATTTTGCAGCGTTTGATATGTTCCCACAGACAAGACATATAGAGGCGGTCGGTGAGCTTACAAAAAAAATTATTTAAAATTGGAGGTACTATGAATTTATTAAAAAAGTGGAAATATGTACTTGAAATTGGGAATCTTCCAGAGGGTGAAAAAATGGATTTTTTCAGTAAGTGGGTTATTATTACGCGGGCGCAGGTAATTTCTATGACGATTACATCTGCCTTAGTCGGAGCAATTTTAGCATATACGGCTGGGCATATTAATTGGATATATTTGGGAGTTGTTGTTGTGGCTTTGACTCTTGCACATATGTCAAATAATTTGATAAATGATTATTTTGATTTCAAGCAGGGAGTAGATACACCTGATTATCATAGGACTCAATATTCACCACATCCTATAACTTCTGGATTACTCACTGAAAAACAATTACTTTTAACTTTTTTGATATTTGGAATTATTGAACTTTGTGCAGCTGTTTTTTTAATGTCGCGTGTGGGTTGGCCTGTAATGATATTTGCTATATCTGGTTTTTTATTAAGTGTATTTTATGTAGCCCCTCCTTTAAAACTTAAATACCGAGGGCTTGGAGAGTTTGCAATATTTTTGATATGGGGACCGTTTATTACTGTAGGAACTTATTATGTAATGGCTGGTAATATGCCATGGCAGGTATGGCTTGCTTCAATACCATACGGTCTTGTAGTAACAAATGTTTTATTAAGTAAACATTTGGACAAGTTTGAAAAGGATAATGCCAAGGGAGTTAAGACTTTGCCAGTGGTATTGGGTTGGAAAAATGCAATTATGTTTACAAGATTTAACACTGCTTTATTTTATGTGTCATTAGTCATACTTGTCTTTTTTAAAGTAGTAACTCCTTTTACATTGATTGCCTTTTTATCTATAGGCAGGTTTAAATATTTTATGGATGTTTTATCGTCAGCAAAACCAACAGAGCCACCAAAAGACTTTCCAAAAATATGGCCACTGTGGTATGTGGTTTGGGCATTTTGGTTTAATAAAATGGCTGGGGGATTATTTATACTGGGTTTAATAATAGGAGCAGTGCTGAAAACACTAAATATTATTATTTAAAAGTAAATAGCCTAAAAAGGGCTGTTTCAAAAGTCTATATAAATAAGGAAGAAAACATAGTTTTTAAAGTTTTTTAAATATAAAAAGAGTTTTGTGTTGACGGAGCTATCTTATTTTGATATATTTTTAAGGTCTTTTATTATAGAATTATATTACATTATTGTCGGGGTGTAGCGCAGCTGGCTAGCGCACCTGCCTTGGGAGCAGGGGGCCGGAGGTTCGAATCCTCTCACCCCGACCATTTTTTTATTATTTTTTATTTATTGATAATACATAATAGAAACAACACGACGCACAGGGAAATACTGCAATAGTTTTAGCGCGCCTGTAGCTCAGTGGATTAGAGCATTGGCCTCCGAAGCCATGTGCGGGGGTTCAATTCCCTCCAGGCGCACCACGAATTTTCGCTGTCGCGAAAATTCGAGATAGTAGAAGTTGAGCAGGAGATAGCAGAAATAAAAATCAACCATAAAAATTTTTATAAACTTTGAATATTGGAAAACTTAAATATGTGGTAGGTGTAGTTCAGTTGGTTAGAACGCCAGGATGTGGCCCTGGAGGTCGCGGGTTCGAATCCCGTCACTTACCCCAAACTTAGTTATTATAGCGCTCGTAATTGTAGTGCGCGCCCGTAGCTCAGTTGGATAGAGCAGCAGATTTCTAATCTGTTGGTCAGGGGTTCGATTCCCTTCGGGCGCACCATTTTTTATAAAAAATTTTTACCACATAAATTTCGGTGGAGGGCAGTTAGCTCAGTGGTAGAGCAGTTGACTCTTAATCAATTGGCCGAGGGTTCGACTCCCTCACTGCCCACCAAAATTTTTAAAAATAAAAAAGACATTGGAAGTTAGCTCAGTGGGGCCGGAAATCAGCCGGCAAGCTGAGAGGAAGATGAATCCTATTAAAGTTTGTTCACCTGCGGTTCACAATTGCATCTCAGAGCAGTTGACTCTTAATCAATTGGCCGAGGGTTCGACTCCCTCACTGCCCACC
>JBAXIL010000016.1:0-34305 GCA_037138355.1 bacterium | reverse complement strand
ATTTCAGTAATTATTCTTGTATGAGTACGGCCATAAGTCATACCGACCAAGCCGAAGAAAAGTCCTGTCATAACTCCGTGAGAAAACATTTGTAGAACTGCACCAGAAAAAGCAATTGAGTTCCCTGCCGAAATACCGAGTAAAACTATTCCCATATGTGACACAGACGAATATGCCACTATGAATTTCAAATCTCTTTGTGCCACCGCACCGAGTGAACCATAAACTATATTTACAATAGTTAGTACCGCAATAGTTGGGAACCAAAACTTAGCCCCAAGTGGAAGTAACCAAACTGCCACAACCAAACAACCATAAGCACCAAGTTTCATAAGCACACCAGCGTGAAGCATGGAAACAGCCGTAGGTGCTGAAGCATGTCCATCTGGGGACCAAGTGTGAAAAGGCCATAAAGCCGCAAGAATACCAAAGCCAACAAATAAAATAGGAAAAAATATTATCTGAAAAGTTTTATCAAAAGCAACTTTTTCAAGCAAATCAAAATCAAAGGTATGTATACCTGAAGCAAAATACAAGCCAAGAATTCCAGCAAGAATAAGTGCGCTTCCTACCATAAGATATAAAGTCAGCTTCATAGCCGAATATTCTTTAGGACCTGTTCCCCATATACCAATCAAAAGATACATAGGAAGTACTGCAATCTCATAGAATAAGAAAAACAAGAAAAGATTATATGTCATGAACACACCAAAAACTCCGGTGGTCAAAGTAAGTAAAAGTATGAAAAACTCTTTTGGTCTATTATTTACATCCCAAGATGCGAGTATACCAGCCGTAATAATAATTCCTGTCAATAACACAAGTACCACATTGATACCATTAACTCCCATAAAATAATTGATACCAAGCGAAGCCAACCACTCATGTTTTTCTACAAACTGCATTCCACCTGTTTTAAAATCATAAGCAAAAAATAATAACAAGGCAAGAATAAAAGATATTACAGAAAACACAAGAGATACAATTTTTATTGCCTTCTGATTTGTACCAGGGATTAAAAACATTGATATAACAGCAATCAAAGGCATTAAATAAATTATAGTTAGTATTGGTATATGATTAAATATATTTGCTATCACAGTTCCCATTATGGCCTCCCAAGTAGCTTGAGCGCATCGGGATTATATATCGCGAAGGCTACTATGACGATTATCATTCCTGAAAAAATTACAAGTGCATATGTCTGCAAAGAACCAGTAGTGGTCCGTCTAAGTTTTGCGCCGCCCCATCTTGTCAAGAAAGCCACACCATTAACAGCGCCATCAACTATATTTCTGTCAAACCATTTGACCGCTTCAGAAATAACAAAGAAAATATTTTTAATAAGGAACATATAAAACTCATCTATGTAATATTTATTTTCGAGAATAGTATAAATAGGTCCTGAAACTTTCTTTAAAGATTCGGCTTTAATAAACTTAAAGAAGTAAATTATAAAAGCAAGTGCTATACCACTTAAAGCCACTATTGTCGAAGTAAAAGCAATGTTCATGTTCATAGTTTCAGCATGATTGAGAACTTCTGTTCCTGCAACACCTGCAAAGAAGATAAACTTTGAGATATTGATTTCCTGCCCTGGTATTCCTACCAAGCCGGCAAATATAGAAAATACTGCGAGTATCATAAGTGGTATCGTCATAGTGAGCGGTGATTCATGCGCATGTTCTGAATGATGTCCCTGTTTACCTAAGAAGGTTACGATATATAATCTGAACATATAAAAAGCAGTCATGAAAGCAGTTATTATGGCGGTATAATACAGAAGCATATTTCCAGAATCGTGCAGTGTAACTAATATCTCGTCTTTTGACCAAAACCCAGCCAAAGGAAATATGCCAGAGATTGCCAATGTCGCAATTAACATAGTTATGGAAGTAATCGGCATTTTTTTATGAAGGCCGCCTGTCTCCCAAATATCATTTGTATGAACTGCATGTATAACCGAACCTGCTCCTAAAAATAATAGTGCTTTAAAAAATGCGTGCGTGGTCAAGTGAAACATACCTGCTGTATATCCGCCAGAGCCTAAAGCGAGTATCATATAGCCGAGCTGTGATAATGTAGAGAACGCTAAAATTCTTTTTATATCTTTTTGCACTAAAGCAATTGATGCAGCAAAAATAGAAGTAAAACCACCTATGTATGCAATGACATGCATAGCATCTGGGGAGAATGAAAAGATTGCAAATAATCTTGCGACCATAAAAACACCAGCTGCAACCATAGTAGCGGCATGTATGAGAGCAGAAACTGGAGTAGGACCTTCCATGGCATCAGGCAACCAAACATGTAATGGAAACTGTGCCGACTTACCTACTGCTCCACAAAATAAAAGTAAAGCAATAATAGTCATCATGCCAGGTTCTATAGCACCTGACTGGACATAAGCAATTACTTTTAAGAAATCAAAAGTTCCTGCTCTAAAAGTTAAAATCAATATGCCAATTAAAAACCCAAAATCGCCTACCCTATTTACTACAAAAGCTTTCTTTGCTGCATCTGATGCTTCTGGTTTTGTATACCAAAATCCAATTAATAGATAGGAAGACAAACCAACCAATTCCCAAAATATATAAATCTGCATAAGATTGTTTGAAATAACAATTCCCAGCATGGAAAAAGTAAACAAAGATAAAAACGCAAAAAACTTTGAGAAACCTTCATCATCGTGCATGTATCCTATAGAATAAATTTGAACAAGCATACTTACTAAAGTAACCACAAAAAGCATTATGGTTGTTAATTGGTTTATCATAACGCCCATATTCAGTTCAACTGTGCCAATATACATCCAAGGGATATTATATATATGAAGTCCTGGTGCTATAATCTGTTGTGACAACATAAAACAAGATAGCAAAAACGAAATTCCTACCGCAATGATAGAAACCAAAGCACTCGCCATTTTATCCTTTTTAGTAAAAGCAATTATAATAATAAAAGCCAGAATCGGCAAAACCGCTGTTATAAGTCCTAAACTGCTAATTGTATCCAAAAAATCCTCCACTTAAAATTTATATTTTAAAATACTAACCATTACCACTTCATTAAATTCATTTCATCCGCATTTAAAACTTGTCTTTTTCTGTATATGGCAAGTATTATTGCCAAACCCAACACTGATTCTGCCGCTGCCACTGTAATAATAAATATAGTAAAGAGCTCTCCGTATGCAGCAGTGGGAGTTAAGAATCTGGAAAAAGCGACCATGTTTATATTGACCGCATTAAAAATAAGTTCTAAAGACATTAAAATACCGATTGCATTTCTACGAGTTATTACTCCAAAAATACCAATAGCAAAAAGTATTGCTCCAAGTATTATATAGTGATTTAGTGTAATCATTTTTGTACCTCTTTATCTCTGGAAACAATAGCAATCGCGCCTATCAAAGCAGCAAGTAATAAAACAGAAACTATTTCAAATGGTATTACGAAATTAGTTAAAAGTTGTCTTCCTATAAGAGCCGTGTTATCTGTGAGTTCTGACTGTGCCACACTCTGTGCAATTCTTGTGCCCCAATCAGTTTTCATTACAGCAAGTATTATCAAGCATGCCGAAAAGACAGAAGTTAGTATCGCTGGTAACACATACTCATTAACCTGTGCCACATCCTGTCCTATAACCTGCTTAGTAAGGTTTATGACAAATATAGTAAGCACTACAACCGCTCCTATATATAGAAGGACCTGAACTCCTGCTATAAAGAATGAACCCAGCATAGCAAACAATGCAGCCACTCCGAGTAAGGTGACTGCTAAAAATAATGCACTATGAAATATATTGCGTGATAAAACCATAAGCATAGCAGAAAAAATAGTAACTCCCGCAAATGCATAAAAAAGTATCAACTCAAT
Organism: bacterium; assembly: GCA_037138355.1. Lineage (GTDB taxonomy): Bacteria > Oederibacteriota > PGYV01 > PGYV01 > Palsa-1178 > PALSA-1178. The sequence goes on along the minus strand of JBAXIL010000016.1, from coordinate 30,427 downwards.
CATTTATATCTCCTTAATAAAGTCGTGATGCCTAACATGCAGACATCATCGTATATTACTCTTCCGTTTTAAACTTACTTAACCACCAGTTCGATTTCTTACCTTTTAACTCAATTTTTTCTGCAACAAGATTCAAAGTTAAGTCGGCTTTGTTTTCAGAAGCCGTTTCATAATCATCTGACATCACTATGGCAAAAAACGGGCACGATTCTACGCATAAATTGCAGTAAATACAACTGCCCATATTATAAGTATATGAAGCCGCTTTTGGTTTTGGTTTGCCGTCTTCACCAATAATTTTTTCACATTCTATTGAGTGATTAGGACAAGCCCTGACACAAATCATGCAAGCGGTACAACGGTTGTCCTGAGTGGCAGGATCTACTGGCATAACTAATCTGCCACGAAATCTAAGAGATATATCAGGACGCTCTTCTGGATATTGCAAAGTAATAGGTTTTCTAAATATATGTTTTAGCGTAACCTCAAGTCCCTCTGCTAAACTTATTATTCCTTTTATGATATCTGAAATATACTTAATCAAGTCAAACTCCTTAAATTAATTTTATTACAATTGCAGTTATAATTAAATTCAATAACGAAATTGGCAAAAGATATTTCCATGAGAATTCCATAAGATGGTCAACTCTGATTCTCGGGAATGTCCATCTAATCCACATTAATATAGTCACAACAAAATAAGTTTTTATAAAAAACCAAACTATCGGCGGCAAAAATGGCCCTTCCCAACCACCAAGAAAAAGTGTGGCGGCGATAGCTGAGGTCAAAAATAAGTTTGTGTATTCTGCGAGATAAAAGAAAGCAAACTTCATAGCAGAATACTCAGTATTAAATCCAGCAACAAGCTCTGACTCTGCTTCAGGCAAATCAAAAGGCGCCCTGTTTATTTCCGCATTCCCTGCTATGAGAAAAACTATGAAACCAATTATTTGAGGAATAACAAACCATTTATAATTAGCTTGCGCGGCTACTATGTCGCTCATTTTCATTGAACCAGACAGTAACACCACAGATAAAATTACAAGCATCATAGGAATTTCATAAGATACAATCTGCGCAGCAGAACGAAGTCCGCCTATAAGAGAATATTTATTGTTTGAACCCCACCCTGCAGCAAGTATTCCAATAACTGTCAGGCCTGTTATCGCGATTACATATAATATACCTATATTTAAATCAGCAGGTATTAAACCCTTGCCAAATGGCAATACAAGGAATACTGCGAAAGTCGGAACAAATATTATGAGTGGGGCAATCCAAAATGAAAGCACATCAACTGCTTTTGGATTGATATCTTCCTTTATCATAAGCTTCACTGTATCTGCTATGGTCTGCAAAAGGCCAAGCGGTCCTACTCTGTTCGGCCCTTTTCTTATCTGCATTAGAGCCGATAATTTTCTATCATAATAGATAATCCACAGAGCATTTAAAACCACAACCAAAGCTACTGCCACACCTATTATAATCTGAAATATAATATCAAGTAAAAAAGGAGGAACTCCCCAAGTTGCCCATATGGTATGCGCCCAATTATATAACTCTCCGAGCGGCTTACTGCTGTTGTAAAGCAATTCTTTAATCAGTTGCATAAGACTCCTTAAAAGCAGATTAAAAGCAGTTTATAAAACAGTTTGGAGTTTAGAGTTCAAACTTCTCAAAACTTCAAACTTAAAACTTATAACTTAAAACTCTGAACTTAAATCTCCAAACTCTACTACCTATCTATCTCCGGAATTACCAAATCCAAACTTCCCATTATCGCCACTACATCCGCAATCTTTGAACCTATTGATATTTCTCTCAAAACACTTAAGTTTGAAAACGAAGGACTTCTAAACTTAATTCTATAAGGTTTATCACTGCCGTCACTCACTAAATAAACTCCAAACTCACCTCTGGCACTTTCTACCTTTGTATAAACTTCACCAATTGCTGGTTTAATTATTTTTGGAACCTTTGCCATTATTTCTCCTGCTTGTATTCCTTCCATGGCTTGTTTTAATATTTTTGTACTTTCTCTCATTTCATCCATTCTTACTTTCAAACGATCCCAAGTATCGCCATTTTTACCTACACAAACTTTAAAATCAAACTTTTCGTATATAGAATAAGGAGCAGTTTTTCTTAAATCTACTGCGCAATTAGAACCTCTCAAGGAAGGACCTGTCACTCCATAATTAATAGCTTTTTCTTTGCTTAATATTCCCACACCTTTTGTTCTGGCTGTAAGAATTATGTTATTAATAAGAAGTGCTTCGTATTCATCTATCTTGTCATTGAAATGTCCGATGAATTTTTGTAATCTTTCCATAAAATCTTTAGGCAAGTCATTTTTAAAACCACCAAATCTAAAAGCATTATGTGTCAATCTTCCACCTGTCATACCTTCTATAATATCAATTACTTCTTCTCTCTCACGAAAAGCATACATAATAGGCGTTAAAGCACCAACATCCATACCATAAGCAGAATACCAAAGCAAATGACTCATAATCCTGTTTAACTCAGCAAGCATTACTCTGATATATTCAGCGCGTTCTGGCACAACAATACCCATAAGCTTTTCAACTGCTAAAACATAACCCCAATTATAATTAACAGCCGATAGATAATCTAACCTATCAGTATAAGGCATAATCATTTCATATTTTTTATTCTCACACATTTTTTCAACACTTGAATGTATGTATCCAACATCTGCATAAAGGTCCTTTACCACTTCACCATCAAGCTTCAAAACAATACGCAAAACTCCATGCGTAGATGGATGCTGCGGACCCATATTAAGAATGTATTCATCGTTTGATAACTTTTCGAGTTCAAATGGTGCTTTAATCGTCATGTTTTTCCTTCTTTTATTTTCTTTTTTACTAAACTTTAGGAAGTGGAATCATATCATCTGACTTAAAATCTTTACGAAGCGGCATATCTACGCCATCTGGCAAAAGCAATCTGTTTGGATCAGGATGATTGATAAACTTCACTCCGAACATTTCAGAAGTTTCCCGTTCGTGCCAGTTAGCAGTACTGAATATATCACTTATCGTTTCTATCTCTGGCCTTACCCTATCAAGTTTTACCTTGATAACAATTTCTGTTTTTGTTTCATAAGAAAACAATCTGTAAACCATTTCTATGTGATTGTTAATCATCAGGTCAACCGCTGTTACAAAACTGAGTTGATCAAACTGCATGTCGTTTTTGAGAAATGTAATAACATTTTTTATAGTTTTAGCCGATACCCAAACATTGAGCACGCCCATTTCATCTTTTGATTCAAGGACTTCATTTTTTGCCTTTAGTTTTTCTAAAACTTCCGTAAAATTCATTTGTACTCCTTAAAAAGGTTTCCGTATTTTATACGGTAAAAAATTATTTATGGTCTTTATTTATTCTAAATTTTTGTTTCATGATTTTTTTCTGAAGTTTAATAATTCCATCAAGCAAAGCTTCAGGTCTTGGAGGACAACCAGGTATATAAATATCCACTGGTATAATCTTATCTGCACCCTTAATGACTGAATATGAATCATATATGAAAGGTCCACCTGAAATAGCACAAGCACCCATCGCAATTACATACTTTGGCTCTGCCATTTGCTCATATAATCTGATTATTACTGGTGCCATTTTCTTAGTTACTGTTCCTGCAACTATCATCATATCAGCCCTTCTCGGAGAGGCAGAAGGCACTTCCAAACCAAATCTTGCCCAATCATATTTTGGTGCCCCTGTTGCCATCATTTCCATAGCACAACAACGAAGACCAAATGTCAATGTCCATATAGAGTTTGAACGACCAGCATTTATAGCCCACTCAGCAGTCGTCATTATTACAGGAAGACCAGGTATCTTTTTTATGAGAGCTTCATCAACGCCATTCATTAATCCCATTTAAGTTCCCCCTTCTTCCAGGCAAAAGCCAAACCAAGAACAAGGATAAATATGAATATAAGAACTTCTATTAAAGGCATAAGCCCTGTCATTTTTCTATAAACCACTGCCCAAGGTAAAAGAAATACCGACTCAACCGCAAACACCACATACATAAGTGCAAAAACATAAAATCTCATTGAGTAGCGTATTTGAGCATTTCCGATAGGGTCTATACCACACTCGTAAGTGGTATATTTTTCTGCGGAAGGTTTGTATGGCATAAGTAGATAATTGACTACAACTCCACCTATAACAAACACAAAAGCAAATCCTATAAAGACTAATAAAGTTCCGTAAGCCATTAATCCTCCATAAAAAAATAATAAATACTAAATATTAATATTCTCTTTCTATTACATAATCAGCCAAATCACTTAACATTTCCTTGGCAACTTTGTTTTCAAGCTTCGTTTTACCCAAAGCCACTTTAGCATCAGTAACATAGCTCAATGCCATAAGTCCTGCCAGTTCATTTCCATCATATTTAAAAATAAAATCGATTATTTTCTTTGTGTTTTTACCATGTATATTATTTTTAAAAAGTTTCATTATAAAATGCTTTTCTTTTTTAGGCGCACATTTCAGTGCAAGTATGAGCGGAAGCGTGGCCTTGCCTTCACGAATATCAGTTCCAGAAGATTTGCCTATTTTACTTGTTTTCGAAGTAATATCAAGTAAATCATCTTTTATCTGAAAGGCCATTCCTAAATACTCACCATATATTTTAATATGCTTTAAATCTGTCTTAGAACATTTAGAGGCATGCGCCCCAGATTCCACGCTTCCCTTTATAAGAGAAGCTGTTTTCTTGCGTATTATTTCCAAACTTTCACTAACTGTAAGCTTAGCATTATATTTATTAAATACCTCGTCTATCTCACCCTCACAAACATCTTTAACTGCTTTAGCAAATATGTTAAAAAGCTCATAATTTCTGCTTTTTAACATAGCTTCCATGGCACCCGAAAAAAGATAATCACCAGTTAACACTGAAAGTGTTTCGCCAATTTTCTTGTTTAGTGCCAGATTACCACGCCTCTTATCTGATCCATCCACAATATCATCGTGTATCAAAGTAGCATGATGTAGTATCTCTATAGAAGCTGCAATGTTTAAAAGAGCTTTATTTACTTTCAGTCCATTAGCCTCAGCCGTTAGAAGAACAAGCAAACCACGCAATCTCTTTCCTGAAGTAAACTTAATATTCTTAAAAATACTTTTTATGCTTTTGCTTTTAGTATTATGTATTAAAGCTATCTGCTTATTAATAGCAGATACCCTACTTTTTATAATCATGTCATCAAGCATATTTTAACCTACAATTATTTATTTAATTCAAATAACGATACACTATATCAAAATATTTCAATATTTTAAACAAAAATAATGAAATGTCAAGTGTTTTTGTGGTATTTAAAAGTTTATACAGGTTTTCATCTGGTTTTTATTTCTTCCTGCTTTAAAGGAATTGATTTTTCAACAAATTCATCTTTTTTTTCATTAGCTTTGATCTGTTTTAAGAGGTCATCAAAGGCAGTCAATTTTATTTGTTCTCTTGTATTATCACCTATTGGCCTTAAAATAAAAGAAATGCGTCCGCGGGAGCTTGCAAATGTTATTAGCTCTGCCTCTTCAGGTGTCACAGCAAGGGTTAAACTATTATATTTCTTTCCCTCTTCCGTTTCTCTTAACTCAGTGCCAACTGCTACGACCTGAACAGCTTGCAAAATTATAGCTGTTACATTATGTGTTGATTTCCCCTCACCTTGCTCATAAGTTAGCAGAGTATCAACCATATCTCCTGGCTTTATCATATAGCCGACACTGGATTCCTCATCTACACTAATTGCTATTGCACGAAGTCCAGAAGGCACAGCCGCTGATAGCTCATCTGCCTTTTCACTTACCTTATTTAAGAGTATAGGTTCACCTTCAATAAATGGAACCATGGACATGCGACCTTTTAGTTTTTTGAAATCACTCACATGTGCTGAAGTTAAAAACTTAGCAGGTATTTGTGCTTCTTTTACCATGTCTTCATTAATCTGAGTTTTTGGTGTTATATATTTCGCCGCGACAAACACTTTCACTGGCTCTAAGGACTTCATCATATTTGCTTCTTTTAAAGTTATAAAGCCATAACCCATAATTGCCGCAAATAAACCACAAAGTAATGCCAATAATAGTAATTTGTTTTCCATCTTCATGTTTGCAAATTGTTCTAAAAGTTTTTTCATAAACCCTCCATTATATGTGTAATACTCCAGCTGAACCCTAACTATTACATAAGAAACACTATTCATTCCCCAAAACTAAAAGCCATTTTTCATTATTTTCCATCGGAACAATACTCAGCATGTAGCTTTTTCCTTTTTTCTCAATCCAATAAATATCATTTTTGGCATTTGCATATTGTTTTTGAATTATCCAATTGTGTTTTGTTAAATAATCTTTGTAATATGTTCTAATTGTTTGTAAATTAGCTCCTTCACTTTTATAAAAATTAGCAGAACTGATAACGCTTAATCCAGATAAAATCTCAACACAAAGTACTTTTTCAAATGTAGGATAATGTTTTATATCTGTTGTATAATCAACCTCGTTATTATGTACCTGCATTTTACTTATGTTGACAATTACTATTCGCGTATTATTTTCAAACTCTCCGACCGTAATCATTGTCATATCACCGTTTGTTTTGCTGTAAAATAAGTAATACCACTTATCAGGTGCAAAATGCATGCCCATATTAATTAGAGCCTTTGCTACTTCAGCAATCTGAGGACTATTTATAAGCTTATAGCCCTGTCTATCTGCATAATCAGCATAATATTGCATACTATCATCAGCAGTTTTTTCTGATATATAGGACTCAATCTTTAAAGGAGAGCCATTAACTCTGGCTGATAAAAGGCCTTGTTTGTAAGTCGTCATATCTGGAGTAAATACTTCCGAATTATGATTTTTACTTTCAAACACAGAAGAAAGAATTCTCACAGGATATGCCACATAACAAAAGATTAATATTAAATCAACTAAAGAGCGATAACAGAATATGTTAATTTGTTTACTTTTTACCATAAGCACTATCTCCACCCTTGATCAAATTACCCCATACTTCTTTTGCCTTTTCATTAATTTTAAATTTCATGCATAACCCCGCTGCCGATGATAAAGTTGTGCTTAAAATAATTGTTTGTTTTTGGGTAATTGCAGCAAAAGCTTTCATTAGTTTCTGTTCGTAAGTAATGTGTATTATTACTCCTGAAACATTTTCCAACAAACCAAGTTCATCAATAGTTTTATCCGGTCTTACAAATCGTCCTTGTGGACGATAAGAAATTTTTTGTGGATTCATACCAAGCTTTCCAGCATACTCCTTCAAGAAAGCTTCTACTTTAACCTTATCTTTATCTTCACTATCTGCTGTCAAGTAGCGCATTACTTCCCTTTCCACCATGGACAGTTCTATGCGTCTAATCATAATAATTGACATTTGGCATAATCCCGCCATAAGCATTATTAAAATCGGAAGTACCATAACAAATTCAGTTATTGCCTGAGCTTTATAATTTTTGAATTTCATTTTAATGTAACACCAAATCATTGTTTAAAATATTAATAACATTAAGAATGTTGTTGTTTATCTTATCTGAGTTAGTGTTTGTTTGCGTTTGTTCAGTCACTTGTCCTAATGAATCAATTATGTCATCTGTTGATTCAATTTTCGGAAGCTCTATATGTTCAATTTTTGGCTCATAATTTGCTCCATCCATTGCCAATATATCAAGAGTCCCACCAGTTATTCGGACAAACGAATAGCTCATTAAAAAAGCAGGGCGAATTTCATCCCCTTTAACATTTGTAAGAAACTTAAAACCTGATATTTGATTTAATTGCTCACTATTTTTATATGATATTACCAAAACAGAATGTTCATTTGAACTTTCTACTATATCTAAAGGTATTGTTCCCTGATTATTAGCTTTGCCTTTTTCTTTACTTAAAAACTTATTGCCGTGTATTGGATCGTTTTTAGTCATAACCTTGCTTTTATTATTAATTCTTAAATCTATTTGAACATTATTTTTATCTACATATATTTTTTCATTAGTTGATTTTTTTTTGTAATAATATTTATCTTCTTTCCCCTGCTCAAACATATTATCGACATAGCGTCTTCTCACATTAAAAGATGGCAGGCCTTTTCCCGTTTTGATATCAGCAAGATTACTTATTGGTATAGAATATGCTTTATTGTCCTTTCCGTTTAGTATGACTGCCATAGCGCCGAACAGTGGCATTGTCTTTATTCCAGTTTTATCCATTTCACCAGTTCCAGCCATTAAATCTTGCGCTTTTTGCACTAACTCTATAGCATTTTTCCCAGAATTTGGATCTCCTAACAGTGTCGCTATAACTGCAGCCACCCCTGTGACCACAAGTACTTTATTTGACAAAGCAAGCATATTCATACCGCGGGCATACCACAAACCACCTTCCAAAGCACCAGAATCAGCAATGTTTTGTATATGTGTTTTTTCATACATCAAGTTACCTATCTCCACAGAAGTAATAATAAAAATGAAAATAATAAAAATTACTGCGATAGAAATAACTAAGACTTGCCCCTTTTTACCTTTGACGAATTTGCTCATTGTATCCTCATAATTGCAGTTGATTTCAATGTGTAATATGGAAAACCCATATACGCAGCCATGGTTTTTGTATCTAATATATTGTAATTTTTTATCTGAAATAACCCAAATAGCTTATTTACAAATGGTACCTTTAACTGCATATTATAAGTAATAGTAACTTTAATATATTCACCTTTTGCCTTTTCAAATATTTCTTTACTAATTGACACTTCATTACCTTGAATATATGTTTCCGCAGTATTTTTTGCTAAATCCAAAATACTATCACCTACATTTGATAACATATTGCTATTATATTTATTTGCTGTCGTCTGTATTGCGCTTAAGATATATTTTGCCTTGTACGCTGAATTATTTCGTTTTTGTGAATCTTGATATACAGCCGCCACCCGTGCTGTCATATAAGCACTGTACTTAAGCAACATTACATTGACATATATAAGTCCCAGCTGTATCAATCCAAGAGAAATCAATAAAAATACAGGTAAAACAATCGCAAACTCTACAGCGCTTTGACCATTATTTGATTTAAAATAATTCAAATCAACCTCACTTATTAAACAAGATGGAGCGACCTTATCTTATGATGTAGTTCACAGACAGGCCGCCCATTCTGTTTTGACTAATTACATGCCGTCGTTAACTTCCGCAACTTTATCTGACGCTTTGTTAAAACCTGCCTTTACTTTACTTCCAAACATTCTTACTGAACCTAAAACAAGAATAGCAATCAGAGCCAAAATCAGAATATACTCTGTCATTCCTTGCCCTTTCTTTCCTGCGACTAACTTGCTCATACTAACCCCTCCTTTTAAGGTATTGGAACCATATAGACTTTAACTATATTTTCGTAATATCTACTTATTACTTTTGAAAAAACATTTAATCCAGCAATACATGTTATAACCACAAGACCAAGGATAAGAACATACTCTGTAAATGCCTGCCCTTTTCTTTTCCTTGGTAATAGTTTAGATATATAATTAAGCATATATATAGTCAAAGATTCTATTCATAGATTTACGCGCAGGGTTCAAACGAGATAAGCAAAATACGATAATATAAATAATAATATAATACAAATTAGCAGAAAATATCCCCATAATACCCCTCAATATTTTATAACTAAGCGTAGTAATTAAAAATAGTCATGTATATAAATTAATAGAATTTATGCATAGGCATAAAAATATACATGATATTAAGTGATTAACCCGCTATAGCCCCTCTATATTTTACTGGCGTATAATATATAAAAGCTTTGATTTTGTCAAGAATATATTTGATTGGAATGAGGCGAGATTATAATTAGATGCTCTTATCTTTATGGATTAACCAATTAACATAAATAAAGCACATTAAAGGAAAAGTAAATATTATCAACTTATTGAATGTATATGCCTGTTGAAAATGCAAGTGTATAATAGACCACAAAGCTCTTATCGTGCCACATCCTAAGCACTCAAAATGAAAAAAATGTTTGAAGATACACAAAGAATATTTATTGCCAAGTGTTACCACTGGTATAAAATAAAATGCTGTTAACAGAATTAATGTTAACAGCATTTTTTGTTTTCTATTCATTATTATTTCAAACTCTTTTTACAAGATTTCCATTTGAGTCAGTAAATTTGCCCATAACAAGTAAAATAAAATCAATAAGTGTCCATACTCCGCATCCACCCAGTGTCAAAATCATAAGAATTCCAGTACCTGTCTTCCCAAGATAAAAACGATGAACTCCTAAATAGCCAAGAAAAAAACATAGTAAAACTGCTGTCAACCAGTTCGAAGATACTTCTCCACCACCCTGAGATTTTTGTCTTACGCCACACTTAACACAAATTTCAGCTTCTTTTTTGATAATTTCCCCACAAGAACTACAATACTTCTCATCCATTTCTTTCCTTTTTTCGGCAACCATAAAACCTCCCCTTAAAATAGTTTTATGAATCTACTTAAATCACAAAAGTTATTGATTATTCAATCTTGATAACAATATACACCCAATAAACGACTTAATCAAGTTATATTGAGAATTTTGGATATTGTAATAATCAACAAAAGCGACTCGCAATCATAAATAATTATATTATGGTTGTGCTTCTATGTTTATGCTTTTGCCTTCTGCTTTAAGCTTTACAACTGTATTGCCTTTAGTTTCAGTGAACAATTGCTTAGAGCCATCTGGTTTTGTTAGTAGTTTATTCATGTCAAAGGTGTTAGCAGTACCATTCTTAATCAAAATATCACCTTTAGGAGCATTAATTTCTATATATGCTTTATCTTGAAAACCTAATAATTTAGGCAAAACAACTATAACATTACCATTTTCTGAATTAATAACCAAGTTTCTAATATTACTTTTACCTAACGGATTAAACTCTATATTACCCTTTTCTGAACTTAAATAAATATTATTACACGACTGCCCTAAATTATAATATATATTTCCTTTTTCGGCGGTTATGGTGATTGACTTACTATTCGCATTTGCCATATACAAATTAATAGAAGAATTTAATTCCGAAAACAAACCCTCTGCCGTAGCCATATATATCAAATTTCCTTCTGTTTTTATATTTTCATTGTATTTAGACCACGGAAGACCGAAACCTGTTGCCTGAAACTTTATCAAACTATTTATTGCTGTACCAACCGTAATATCGGCTCTATTACTGATAATTTCTACTTCCGAATAATTTTTTAATGCATATTCTTTATGTAAATTAAAAGGTGTAGCAATAAGAAATATTAAAGCTGTAATTATAACGAACATCAACGCTAAAGCGTATGCTAACATTTTATTTTTTATTTTAATATTATTCATAATACTTTCTTGATTGTCGGTCTTAACTACAAAAATATGAAGTGTTTCGGCTATAATAAATGTAATGCCAGCAGCCCATAACACATCAGAAGCAAAGTGCCCCCCTTGTGCTATTCGTCCAAGCCCCATTGCTGAACCATATATAACAGAACCTGCCAAAACAACATATGATGACTTTTTATGTTTTTTTCTTAAGATTAAATATGCGGCATAAAAGAAGAAACCCATAGTACAGTGTCCACAAGGAAAAGAAAATCCTTTACCTGCAACTCCAAATTCAAGCGGCTGTTTAAAGTTCATTTTCCCATTGAATTCTACTATATCTCGAGGTCTCGGTCTTCCTGTATTGTTCTTTAATATTACATTAGTGACAAGTCCTGGACCTATAAACATTGTAAGAATAATCAAAAGTGCTGCTTTCCTATGTTTTTTCAATCCTTCATAAACAAACCCAAAGATAAAAATAAATATTGCTATAACAGTTAAAACAATAGCTGGATAAGTTCCGTATTTATATAGCCATTGGATTACGGAAAGATTAGCAAATTTCCATGTGTTATTCGTAAAATCAAAGAAATACTTTTGAATTGTCAAATCAAGATTAAATAACTTAAATAAAGCTGTCCCCAAAGCCAAAAAAACTATGTATAAAATAATTTTATTCAGATTTCTATTCATAAACCATCCTATGAAATATTGTTTTTTTGCTAATATATTTTTAAACAAATCCTATATCTATTGATTTCTTTAATTTATAAATCAGAGATTCCACTTCAAAGTTTTCAGTTAATTTTATCTCGGCTTGTTCTGATAATACCCTCACGCCATGCCATACATTTTTTAACACGCAGACTGGTTTATCAAGCAAAAACGCTTCTATCTTTTCGGGAGTGTTTTTCTCAGCTACAAGAATCACTGTCGTACCTGAAACTGGTTCAAATGTTTCCATTGACTCAGGATGTGACTCCAAACTATCTACTACTCCTGGACGAAAAACGAGATAACCTATTCTCCATCCTTTAGCGTTTTTATCACCAGTTAATACTGTAAAAACTTTTTTCTTGTCAGACTGTTCAAGAATTATTCCATACTTCGAGAATGTTTTCTTACTTAGATTCTGTATTTTTATCATTTGTTTTTGCTTCCTTTTCAGCAGGTCCTACTATCACCTGCGTATAATTATTTAGCTTAATATATTTTTTTGCAACTGCATTAACTTCTTCTTTTGTTACATTATTTATTTTAGTAATATACTCATCTGCTGTTTGATAGCCCATGCCCCACAACTCATAAGACAAGTAAACCTCGGCTTGTGACATATAATCCTGAAGTCCAACTTTAAACATTCCACTCATATAGCTCTTTGTACTTTTTAATTCCTGATCAGTAATGCCATTATCACGCAGGTCAACCAAAACCTTAAATATCTCATCAACGGCTTTTTGCTCATTTTCAGGAGCAGTAGCAGTATATATTTTAAAGGCACCCTTTTCGACATATCTATCAAAACTCGAATACACTGTATAACAAAGATTTCTTTTTTCTCTTACTTCCCTAAATAATCTGGAATCCATACCACCACTTAATATATTGTCCAATACTTTCATCGGAAAATAATCATCACTATTAGTTTTTGGTCCTAAAAACCCAATCAATATATGTGATTGATTCTTATCAATTATTTCTCTTTCAATCTTTTTATCAGTAGATATCTTTACTGGGAGTTTAGCCACCGAAGCTTTTCCTGTTTTTAGCTTAGCAAACTTCTCATTAATCAATGCTTTCATATAATCCGCATCTACATTACCAACTACTGAAATTATCATATTATTCGCAGCAATATACTTATCATGCCAGTCTTTTAGCTTTGCAGCGGTAATTCTCTTAACAGAATCAGCTTCACCGATCACAGGATAGCCGTATGGGTGCCAATCAAAAAACAATTTATTAAATAGCTTATATAAGTATTCTGGCGGACTATCTTTGATTTCTTTAATGCGATTTAAAACATCCTCTTTCTCCTTTTTCACTTCATCAGCAGGAAAAGAAGGATTAATATTAATGTCTGCAAGTATATTCATAAATTCATCAAGATTTGCAGGAACCACTTCTGCAGCCCAACCAAAAGAGTCTTTCTTTATTTCCGGACTAAGTATTGCACCTAAATCATCTATTTTTCTTGCTAATTCAGTATATGACATAGCTTTTGTGCCTTTAAGCATCGTTGAGAGCATCAAATTAGTTATCCCCTCGTAATAACCATCCTCCACACCTTCGAATACTATACCACCACGAAAATAAAACTTCATATCAACAATTCCAGCATTCGTCAATTTTTTATGTATTAAGGTTATACCATTTGGCAAGATAGTTTTTGTAACTACGCCCTCTTCAGATGTTTTCACAGGACTTGCATATTTTACAAACTCCAAAATATCTTTAACTGATTTATATTTTTCAAATTCCGCTTCGTTTTTCTCAGGATAATAAATAACAATATTTGTTGAATCTGATTGTAAATATTTATCCATAACCTCTTTTAGATCTTTATCTAAAACCCTTTTAACAGTATCATTATACTTATAATATAAATTGTAATCTCCGAGTAATTCATAATGTCCGAGATTAAGTGCCGCACTTTCTACCTGCATATCTTCCTTTGATTCTTGTCTTGCGATATCTGATTTTACCCTTGCTATATCTTCCACTTTTATCCCATCGACTTTCAATTTATCTAACTGAACAAATATTTCCTTGACTACTTGTGCATATTTGCCTTCGCGAACATTCGCAGAAATCACAAAAAGTCCGCCAAATTTTCCAGAAAATATGTCACAATCGATAAAATCTACAAGCTGTTTTTCTTCTTTTAAAACTCGATATAATGGTGAGCTTTCAGATCCACCAAGGACTTTTGCCAGTATATCCAATTTTGGTATATCAGTAGACAAAGCATCTGGTATTTTAAAACCAATGGCTAAGTATCTGGCCTCAATCTTACCGCTTAAAGTTTTATAACGGATTTCGTTTTTAACTGCATTCCAGAGGACTGGGGTTGTTTGCTTTTTTGTACGAACCGCAGGTTTTAAAGTGCCAAATGATTTCTTTATAGTCGCTAATACCTTGTTTTTATCTACATCACCACTTACTACTATAATCATATTATCAACAGTATAATATTTTTTATAATAATCATATATTTGCTTACGAGTATAGTCTTTCAACAAGGGCGCATAGCCGATTATTGGATCCTTATAATAATTATCAAAAGATAAGTTCATGAACTTCTGCCACATAAACACATCTGGATTATCAAGTCCACGATAAAGCTCCGCCAGTATAACCTCTCGCTCTTTGTTTAACTCACTCTCATCAAATACGGAAGATGTCAGAGCGTCGTATTCTATCTCTAAAGCCTTTCCTACCTGATCGCCTGGAAGAACTATAATGTAATTAGTGGCATCGTAGGAAGTAAATGCATTATTATAACCACCAAGTGATTTTATTTCCTTATCTATATCTCCTACTTTTCTTTTAGTGGTACCCTTAAAAAGCATATGCTCAATAAAGTGTGAAATACCTTTTTCACAATCATTTTCAAAAGCAGCGCCTGTTTTAATCCAAAAATTAACAGCGACAACTGGAGCCGCATGATTTTCCTTGATTATAACAGTAAGACCATTATCTAATTTCACCTTTAAAATATCATCCTGTGCCATTATGCCCACCCTCATCACTGTTATTAAGGCCAGTGTAATCGCTACCACAAGCCATTTATTTCTTTTCATTGATTTTCCACCTTTTATATTTAATCAAAAATTAAATTAGTAGTTCGATGCTTTTATCATCAAATTATTTCTGTATATATTACTCGGCTATTATTATAAAGGGTAATTGCCAATTCAGACAAGCCAAAAGGAATAAAAACAATATCGCCCCTACTATAAGAATATTTTTTATTAGCTGTTATTTCAATTTCAATTTTTCCTTCAATAATTGTAATTACCCTCGCCATGTTCAAGCTATCACATATCGTTGTTTTTTTCTTCACCATAAGTTCTTCGCTATTGAAGTATTTGCACTTAGTTAGTTTTCTCCAATACATATTGTCAGAAAGTAACTTTAATTTAGTTTTAATTTTACCAGCGTTAGAATCAAACTTAATTGATTTTAAAGAATCAACAATACTCAGAGGACGGTCCTCATTAATATTGTTTCTTTCCCAATCATATAGCCTGTATGTTATATCAGAGTTCTGTTGCATTTCAAATATCATATTGCCTTTTCCTATCGTATGAACTGTTCCTGCTGGAATAAAATAGCAATCACTTTTATTCGTATTATATTTTTTTAGTTTATCTAAGATAGTATTATCAGCAATAGCATGCGAGACAGATTTTTTTGTTTGTTTATTTTTAAAGCCAATGTAAAGTTTTGACTTTAGTGTATTGCTTAAGATATACCACATTTCTGTTTTACCAGCCGAATAACCTTTGCTTTTAGCAGCGGCGTCATCTGGATGGACCTGAACAGAAAGCTTATCATTTACATCAAGATACTTAAACAACAATGGAAATTTTTTACCATATTTTGAAATTAGCTTAGCTCCCAAAAGTTGTAGTGGATATTTTCTTATTGCCGCACCTATAGTCAACCCTTTTAAGTATCCATTTGAAATAATAGAATTGTTTTCTTTTTGATCTGCAAACATCCAGACCTCACCAATTTTTGCTTTTTTAACATTCATAAAAGCAGACAAACTACTCCCGCCCCAAACTTTCTTTTTTAAAATAGGCCTTACAGTCAATGGATATAACTGAAATTTCATAAACGGCTCCTTTCGCTCATACTAAACAACTCAACTATATTAATATAATAATGTACTTTAATAAATGAATCAATATCTGTTTTTGATATATGCCCCAGGGAAATAGTGATACAACATACTCTTATAATCCTGATTATCTTCAGCCATACCTTTTAAACCGCGTTGACACATACCTACTCCATGCCCCCAACCAGCACCATATATGTATATTTCCTTTACATATCCCTGAGAATCTTTCATATACTCCCATTTTACTACATTTGAACGCATTTTACCCAAAACAGTACGCATAGAATCAAAGTCGTATGTTTTATTGCCCTTATCACCGAGAATATATAACTTTGTCAAAGCCCCACCTTTGGCTCGTTTTAATGGTTTGACTTCTTTTATCTTGCCTAACTCACCTTTTCTATCCAGATAATACGACAGAGAGTTTGCATCAAGATAACGAATCCATCTAAAACTCGTTTCCTGTTCTCCTGTAGCTGTGCAATAAACCTTAGGACTCGTCCTTACATATTGTTCAAGAAAGTACGGAGAGAGAGGAAAATTCCACATATTATTTTTTCCATCATAAACGCCAATCAGAGAATTATTCTTATGCATACCCCATACCTCACTCGCATCCTGAGTATAACCCCCGCAGCAATGTGAATAAAAGGTATCCAAAAGTTTAGAATTTGAACCGTAAAGCACCTGTCCTCTTGTATCATTAACTGCTATATTTGTGCTTTTATTTTCACCATTTAATCCAGAATACACAGCACAATGTTGTTGGCTACAAACATCAAAACCTTTTTTTATATGTTTTTCCATATGTTGAAAGGTATAAGTACGAGCAGCCACTGCTTGTGCCTTTAGTGCCTCTTGAGACCAATTAGACGGTATTTCAGAAGGGACCACGCCATAAAGATACTCTTCCATATTTATGAGATTAATCAATGTAAAACCACCGTCCTGATAGCGGACTAAAAAGTTCCCTCTGTAAGTAGTATCTTTTTTCTCAGACCAATAAAACCCCTGTGCATATTGTATATTATAAATTGTGGTAGTGGCCTCCGGATTTGATATAAGTAAATACATATCTTTTTTGAAATATGTTTTAGTTATATTGTCAGAAAAAAATGGCTCAGCTTTATCTTTATCATACTCAAAGAAATATTCAGTGAGTTTTAAACCTTTGAAAACAGTTTCGGATTTTTCATTTGCAAAATCAAAACCACTTCCACACTTTAAACTAATAGAAGAAACCCCTTGCATAAGACCAACTTTTATTTGCGCAATGTTTTCAATATCGGCCACTCCCTTTTTATCAGGAGGCATTATCATCGCACGCTCTGTTTTCTTTAAATCAACAAACTCCTTAGCTTTCTTTTGTAAATATGGAATTGTTGCCATGAACTGATTTGTCTTTTGTATTGCCACTTCATTATTGGTATCTATATTTTGTATTTTGTGCCAATAATTATAAGCTTTAATATTGTCGTTTTGTAGTTCATAAAGTTCTGCAATTTTTCTATATAGTTCAGTGTAAGTTTTATCATATCTAATGGCCAGTTTATAGTTAATTATAGCATTAACAAAATCAGCCTTTTTCTCATAAAGTTGTCCAAGCTTGATATAAGTAATATTTTTCTCAGAATTAATTTCAACCACCTTATGAAGCTTTTCTTCCGCCTCAACAATTCTACCTGATTCTAAATAAACACAACCAAGCCAATAATAAGCTTCCCAATTTGCACTTTCACTATTCAAAATAGTAACTAATGCTTCTTCCGCCTTTAAATAATCTCCAAGAAAATAATGAAGTTTTGCAGTTTCAAGAGTGATTTGGTTTTTGTTTTGAATTGTAGGTATGATTTGTTCATACTCTGTAAGTGCTTCTTGATTCCGTCCAAATTCTTTTAAGGCGCACGCCGCCTCATAATGTTTCATGACATTTTGAGTATCTGAAGCAGCTTCGGAAATAAAATATGCTAAGGAACTTTCCATTGGTTCTGAATAATATTTATCTAAAACAGCAGCTGATGAGAAATTAGGAAGTAATATCAAAATCAGCGTCGCGGCAAAAATGCCCGCGCCTGTCATTCTCATCATAAGGTAAATTTTTCCCCGAGATATATTTCTTTTGCCTTTTTATCCTTGCTGAGCTTAGCAGCAGTTCCGTGCAGAAGTATTTTGCCGTCAAAAAGTATATATGCCCTATCTGTTATTGAAAGTGTTTCGCGGACATTGTGGTCAGTAATAAGTATTCCTATACCTTTCTTTTTTAAATCCCTTATTATGTTTTGTATGTCATTTACTGCAATCGGATCTATACCCACAAATGGCTCATCCAAAAGAATAAACTTAGGAGATAAAACAAGCGCTCTTGCAATTTCAGTTCTACGGCGTTCTCCACCTGATAAAGTATATGCTTTTTGTTTTCTTAAATGTGATATTTTAAACTCGCTTAGTAAGTGTTCAAGTTTTTTATCCTGTTCTGCCTGCGAAATATCCATAAACTCAAGTACAGACCTAATATTTTCTTCCACAGTTAGTCGCCTAAATATAGATGGTTCCTGTGCCAAATATGACATACCCAATCTTGCTCTTTTAAACATAGCCATATCTGTAATATCTGTTATTACATTTTCATTTTTTGTAGTATCTTCTAAAAATATTTTCCCCATATCTGGCTGTATAATGCCCAAAATCATATAAAATGTAGTAGTTTTGCCTGCCCCATTAGGACCTAAGAGTCCTACTATCTCACCTTCATTTACTTCTATATTAACATCACTTACTACTCTTTTTTTGTTGTACATTTTTACCAGATGTTCCGTTCTTATCTGTCTCAACTTCGACCTCCTTTTGAGCCGTTTCAAAATCTTTATAAAATAATTTAGTCCATATATTTTGCTTAAAGCTCATCGACTTTTTATCCACATTTAGAGTAATACTATCAGCCAACATTAAGCTCTTTGCTTTTTTAACCAAAGGATTCCCTGACATAAATAATTCCTTAGTTTTATCATTGTAACTCACTTTATCGGAAAACGCTATTATATCTTTCATTGTGATTCTAATGCGTTTCTTCATCTTTTGTGCCGTCAAAATATTTTCTGCTGCATTAAACTCCAAAGCTTCAGCCTTTAAAACGACAGTATCGCCATTTGCTAATTGTTTGTGTGCAGTTACATCATCATACGCATATACAAAAGATAATTTATCCTTATAATCAAGCTTGCCGCACTCTATAGTGACTCCCTGATCTTTATATAAAGCCCTTACATTACCCTGCGCCTGAGCACTTTGCTTATAATCCTTGCTTTTCAAAACATCTGCTTTAATAATAACATTGGAAGCTTCCGCCTCCACATTTCCTAAAAAAACTGCTTCAGAAGTTTCTTTATTGTAATTCATAGTATCAGAATTTATTATAAGTTGCTTTATAGCAAACTTTTGATTTTTAGTTGCGGCGGTGTTTGTGATTTGCCCAGGAGATTTATTACTAACTACACTTGTAGCAGTAGTCGTTACAAAAGCAGCTGATGATTTCAATACTACTTGTTGGTCTGCATTTGTTTTATTTGAAGTTTCCAAACTAACGCAGGAATATAAAAACACACTTATTACAAACATACAAATACCTAAATATAATTTCATTGAATACCTGCATCTTGCATATCTTTTGCCGTCAATCTTACATGTCTCTTAATTTTCATATTTTGCATAGACGCATCCGACTCAAAACCAATACCTTTCAAAACCGACTGACCTTTAATTATCATTACTTTTTCATCCGTATATATCTTTTTTAAAGTGTTATCCCAAAAAAGTTTTTCAGTTTTTAATACCATACCATTAGATGCGGTGTATATAACATTTTCGCTGACTTCCATAAAGTTGTTATCCGTATTAATAATTGCCCTTTTCCCAGTTGTCATTGAATACGAACCATTTTTTTCAAAAGTTTTCATTGAAAAGTTCTGCACAAAAATTCTTTTTTTCATCTCGAAAACCTGAGCATTCTTTCCCTCAATTTCCCACTCTTGCTTCCCCTTGTCAGTTGACATGAGCTTAAAACCTTCTATTACATAATTAGGTATATTTTCAATTTTGTCTCCAACTGGTAGATTAGGTTTCATTTTTTTTTCAGACCCACACCCAGTCATAACTATAATTGCAATAATTATTAATGCTATTAACAATTGTTTTCTCATTATCATCCTTTGTATATCTTAGAATTAGTTCCTAAAGTGCTTTTCCATCTTTCATGTAGCCACACCCACTGATGTGGATATATTCTTATCATTTCACTAATCTCATTATTATATCTTAAAGCTATCGATTCAACACTATCTTTTTCCGTCGGTATATGCGGTTTATTAACAATCATTTTATAATGACCATCCTCACGCCTTATCATAAAAACCGTGCCTATATATGTTCCATATTTTTTTGCGAGTATCGCTGGCACTACTGGTGTTTTAGCAGGGATTCCTAAAAATGGTATTATCATACTTTCTACTGTAGTATCTTGATCAACAAGAATTCCTAAAATCATTTTTCCGCTTTTTAAACCTACTATCATATCTCTGGATATATTATCCTTATCATATATAGCATAACCAGACTTTACTCTCGTTGAATGAACAATTTTTTCAAGTCTTTGGTCAAATATTTTTTTACCTATAGCTGCCACAAGTGGCCAACCAAATTTTAGTTTGGCATAGACTGGAGTGATTTCCCAGTTTGACATATGTGGAGTGATAGAAATATACGATTTGCCTTCTTTTGCTGCTTTTTGCAGATATTCTAAACCAACAACTTCTTTTACTAAAGAAGATATTTTTTTTGGTGACCAAGTAGAAAACTTAGCAAATTCATAAAATCCTATTCCTAAATTTATACAAACTTTTTTTGCAAATAACTTTTTTTGTTTACTATTGAATGCATCTTTTCCATAAACAATATCCAGGTTTTTAAATATCTTGTTTCTCTCTTTCTTCGCAGAATAATAAAAAATATTACCAATCATACTTCCTATTATCCGGCTTAAGGACCATGGAATAAATAAAATAATAAACTTAAGAATCACGATAAATATATGAAGTAATGAATTCCTGATTTTTTTAAAGAATTGGTTTTTCATACCTTAAATACCTTGCTATGGCTTTTCCCCATAGCCCTTGGCTTTTGAGAACCATTTCTATGCTTTCTCTTACACAGCCATGACCTCCTGACGATTTACACACATAATCGGCAGTCTGCCTGGTTTCTAATACCGCATCCGCTGGGGCAAAAGCAAAACCGCATTTTTCCATGACAGGTATATCTATAATTTCATCCCCAACAAAACAAATTTCTTCATCCTTAAGACAAAATTTGTCTTTGATATTATTGTAGGCATCAATTTTCACAAGAATGTTCTGGTAAACTGCATCAATTTTAAGTTCGGTTGCACGAATTTGTATTACTTTAGAATACCTACCACTGATAATTGCGAACTTCATTCCTACATGTCTCGCCAAAGCAATTCCAGAACCGTCTTTTACATCAAACTTCTTATATTCGGTTCCATTACTTCCAATTATTATGCCACCATCTGTCAATACGCCATCGACATCAAGTACAAAGCATTTAATTTTTCTTAATTTAGCGGATATTTTTGCCTGCATTTAAACAACACCAGATTTTAAAATATCATGCAAGTGTATTACACCTTCAGGTTTATTCTTTTTATCAACTACTACTAATACTGTAATGGCGTTTTTTTCCATAACCCCAAGTGCCTTTACAGCTAAATCAGTTGCGCTTATTATTTTTGGATTTATAGTCATAATATTATTCATTTTCAGTGAGTAAGGATTAGTATTTTTTTCAAGTAATCTACGAAGATCTCCATCAGTAAAAATCCCTGTCATAATTCCCTTATTATTTACGACTGCCGTGCAACCCATTCTCTTTGCTGTTATTTCAAGTAGCCCTTTTTGAAGGGTCATTTCCCCGCTTATTATAGGTACTGCATTGTCTTTATGCATGATATCAGCAACAGAAAGCATTAGTTTTTTTCCTAATGTTCCACCGGGATGGAACATGGCAAAATCTTCTTTTTTAAATTTTTTCAATTTCAACAACACCACAGCGAGTGCATCTCCTATCGCAAGTTGAACTGTTGTTGAAGCAGTTGGAGCCAACCCCATAGGACAGGCCTCTTCCTTCACAGAAGAATCAAGTACACAATCACTATTTTTAGCAAGCGTTGAAGATTTTTTTCCAGTAATAGAAATAAGAGGTATATTAAATCTTTTTACTGCTGGAAGAACTCCTATGACTTCATCTGTTTCACCACTTTGAGATATAACCATTGCAACATCATTTTTCGAAACCATACCCAAATCACCATGCGCTGCTTCTGTTGAATGTAAAAATATCGCAGGTGTTCCAGTGGAGGACATAGTCGCAGCAATTTTTTGACCAATCAAGCCAGATTTACCTATTCCAAAAATCACGACTTTACCTTTACAAGCGAGTATATATGAAATTGCCTTTTCAAAATTAGAATCTATTTTAGATCTAACTTTCAGTATAGCGGCAGCCTCAATATCTAAAACTTTTATCAACTCTGTTTTAATGTTCATTTTACTGCTTCTTTTTTTGTTTCTATATACCATATTCTTGCACAATTAGAACAAGTTTTGATATCACCTATTTTTTTCAATTCTATAATAACCTGAGGTCTTACATCGAACTTACAACCACCACAAACACCACTGCCGTTACCACCCTCAAGTATTGGAGCTAAAGCCAAACCTTTGCTTTTACGAATTTTTTCATATTTTTCATACCAATTAGCATTTACATTTTTTACTTCTTCTTCTCTTTTCTTTAGTTCTCCGTCAATCAAACCTTCACGCGCAGCAGCTTCTGCTTCAAGTATTTTTATATCCGCAAGTAGCTTAACTTCTTTTTCTTTCATGACCTTTTCCTGTGATTTTATCCATACCTGTACTACATCTTCTTCTTCCATTAAAACTAACTGCTGGTCCTCAAACTTCCGTATATCCATTCTCATACCGTCTATCTCATTTTGTAAAGCTTTAAAAGCTGTATTTGTCTTAACTTCTCCAGATTGACCTTCTTTAGTTTTTATGTCCGCTTCTTTTGATTTAATCTCAACATCCAAAAGACCTTTTTTCTTTCTTGTATCATCAAGCTTTGATTTTTTTGCATGAAACTCTGCTGTATTAGCTGCAATTTGAGCTTTTATTTCGTTAATCTTTACAACAAATTCCTTTTTACCTTCTTGAATACTCAAAATCTCAGCATCTATTTTTTGTAATTTTACAAGCTGTGCCAGTATTTCAGAATCACTCATCAATGCCTCCAAGTAATATATTTTATAAACATGTTAGTAAACTTAAAACTTTTTTTATCTACTCACTTCTATCTAAATATTTTACCGCAAAGTAAAAACGCCGCGGCACCTTTCGGTAACGCGGCGTTTCGCCATTATATGTGCACCTTATCCTTCGATATTGATGGTGCCAAATTTTTTCTGCCCATCAAGGCCGCCCTTGATAAAGTTCCATTTCGAAAGATATGCTATAAACATCCATGTGAACAACTTACTTCCTGGTTTAATCTTAAACACTGGTGCAAAAAACCTTAACTTAAATGTAGCAGCTACTGCAAATAATATTCCCCAACTCCAAAAGCTTGAAACTATGCTTGGGATGCCACCTATAAAGAGGTTAACTACCAGAGTAAGAATAGCTGCGAATCCAAACAAATGCATAAACAAAAAATCTCCGAAGTAAATTATACCTGGTACTGGAAATGGTATTGAAAAAGAAAAACCTTTACCAAAAGCAAAATAAAACTCCAGTACTTTCTTTGCGTGCATTTTCAATAAAAGCGGATGTCCATAACCATAGCCATAAAGCTGCTTGTAGAACATTTCTGGTGTAGCTCTGTGCATATGATCCACTACCGCAGATGGTTGAAAGAAAAGTTTAAAACCTTTTTTTAGTACGCGAAGGTTGAAATCTACATCCTCTCCAGTTGGCTCATGCCAAAACTCATTGCCTATAGCCAATGCTGCTTTTTTTGATACTGCCGCATTAGCTGTAGCAAAAAACGGACATGTCTGTGAACCATTTATCTCACTCGGTAAATCTTTCTTTATTTCAGGATAGTATCCACCATTTTTCATACCAACTCTATCGCCTATAGACAAGAAGCCTGTGGCTTCACAATATGTTTCAGTATCATTATTTGGATCTGTTCTTAATGTAAATACTTCTCCACCAACCATTCCAACCTGCGGGTCTTTAACAAACGGCTCTACCATTTTTTCTACCCAATCTTTATGAGGAGCACAATCGCCATCAGTGAAAAGAATAATCTCTCCAACAACCACTTTCAGTGCGGCATTTCTTGCATGCCCAGGGGATTTAGAATCAGGTACGAGAACCAATTTAATAAAACTATATTTTTCCTGAAATTTCTTTATGATTTCTACTGTCTTATCCGTAGAACCACCATCAGCAAACACAATTTCCATCTTTTCGCGTGGATAATCCACATTTAAAAGATACTGTATTGTGGTCTCTATCGTTCTTTCCGCATTTCTAACTGGACTAATAATACTTACAAAAGGTTTCGCTTCCATCTATCTAAGTCCTCCTTGAGATATTTAGCTATAGTGTTTTAGCACCAAAAGATTATATTAAATAAAATGGTTTATTTCAAGACAAATTTTAGTTCAAAAACATATTATTTTAAGGGAATTTTTACTGTTTTGTGAATAATAACTAATGATATATGGGTTATTTAACACTTTTTGTTTTTAAATAACAGGCACTTTTATATTAGATTTCTTCTTTTAATCGCATAAACACTCATAAGGTAATAAAAACCAAGTGTTACTAAACCATATACGAAAAACACTCCAAGCTGCGACCAGTCAGTATATCCGCCTTGCCCTACTTTCATTATGTTTTCCATTGAAAAATACGGAATGATAAGATAGAACACATAAAAAATTGTTCCTAAGATTTTGTATAAGATATTGGTTATAACATGCCCTGAATAGTTAAAACAATAATCTACAATTCTTCCTAATGGCAAAGTGCTTATAATAATCATAGCTAACAACGCAAGGCCAGTAGGCAAAATATAGGTTAAGAAAAGTAATAAAGATGAAAAAATCATTACTGCTACTATGCTACTTAACCACATATATATATAAGACGAGAAGCTAATACCCAATACATCTGGTTTAAAGGCAAATAGCAAAGAAGCAAAAATCAAGATAATCAAATGCAAAGAAATAGAGACAAGATTAACAGTAGCATAAGAAGATGCTGTCCATACTTCAGGCGAACATGGTTTTGTAACTATCATTTTCACTGTTCTATCCTTTATAGGATTAGAAACAATCATAACCGCTATCAAAAAAGCTGCTATGGTAACGATTGAATGTAACCAAATAAAACCCTGTAATGCCCCGCCCCCAGCATTAGCAGAAGAAAAAATATTTAATATTGAAAGTGCCATAATCCCAAGTACTGTAATAATCAGATAGTTTCTGCTTAAAAACTTAATGTTAAGCCATATATTAAAGTTGAGTTGACGATTCATTGTGGGCTCCTTTTATGATATTAAAAAACGAATCTTCCAGTGACATTTTATTTAAGAGACATTTATACATTTTTAGATTATTCTTTTCTAAATATGCAGTGAATTTAAACAAGTCATGTTCCTTAATATTACCAGACAGCACCGAACCATTAATTTTAATATTCGATAAATATGCTGGTGATTTTGCATTTGACTTTTCAAATTCAACAAAATATTCGCCTTCTCCACTATTTGTTATGTTAATCAAATCATCTTCCAAAACCACTTTACCTTTGTCTATAATGACAGCCCGATTTGCCAAGGACTCAACTTCTGAAAGCACATGAGAATTAATAATGATAGTTGTTCCATTCTTTTTCATTTGTAATAATCTTTGTTTAAAATACCTGCTTATAATCGGATCAAGGCCACGCGTTGGTTCATCAAGAAATAGTATATCCGGTTCCGTAATTATTGCTTGCGCAATACCCATTTTTTGTTTCATTCCTTTTGAACATTTCTTTATACGAACATTTCTTTTATCATAAAGTCCCATTTCCCCAAGTATTTCATCTCTCTGTTTTTTTGTAATATTCTTATTATAAAGACTTGAATAAAAATACAGGGCTTCATCTATAGTTAAAAAATCATGATAGTGTGGTTCTTCAGGCAAAAAGCCGATATTATTATAAATAGCCGAACCCAAATGCACTTCCTTATCATCTATAGTTACCGTCCCTTTTTGTGGCTTAATCAGACCTAATAAACAATACATAGCAGTTGACTTCCCTGCTCCATTTTGTCCTATCATAGCAAAACAATCTCCACGATTAATAGTAAGAGTTACATCACTAAGGGCAGTAACTGCAGTACTTTTTAAAAAGCTATCAAAGTACACTGATACATTATTTAGTTTAATCAAGCCAACACCTCTCTCGATATTGCCATTGTATGTACTCCAGTATTAATGATATTTGGCTGTGTTTTTAAGAAGATATTAAAAATCACAACTGCAGTTAAAAACAAGAAAATCAAAATATAAAGCAATTTATTATTCATAAAACCTCCATGTTTTATTTTTATGAGATGGGGCAAGCCCCTATCTACGGTGTCGTTTTATTTTACTAAACCAAACAAACTCAGAACAATATATCCGCTTTTGAATGAGGACAAATGTTGAAAAACGCACAAAATTTGCAAATAAAAGCACTTGGGGATGCATCAAACTTACTCGCCCTAATATCAGCAGCCACTTCGAATATTTGTTTTTCATATTTTTCAAGAATATCTTTTCTGATTTTTTTAAAAACCGATATGCGTGACTCAAAAAAATATATCCCCACTTCATCCAAAGGATGACCAAATACTTTTTCAAAAGCTATTGAATATAATTTTAACTGTCTGGATATATTTAAGCTGTCCCTTTTTTCTTCTGCCTTTTCAATGTCTTTGATATCAGATGTTTTATAATCAATTATGCGCCACTTTCCATCTATCTCGTCAACTCTATCCCATCTTCCTCGCACTGTAATATCGCTGCTCAACTTAAATTCAAAATCTTTTTCTATATACTTAGGTATAATCGCACTCATGCTTTCTGTTTTATAAAACTCTTCTATGTTCTTCAAACCTTGCTCATAACGACGCTTTTCATGTTGAGCGGATATGAAACCTACAGGTTTCCACATGGACTTGAATATGTCAATCAGCGTATCCAGTGTAATGACGCTACCTTCTTGTCTTGCCTTATAAAATTCAGATGCCACTTTATGCATTGCCTGACCGTATATAACTACTGGTTCTTCCTTTATAGGAATACGGAGTACATGAATTAATTTATATTTATATGGGCATGTAAGATAATCATCAATCTGGTAATTAGAAAGCTTAATCGTCTTTAGTTTAATACCTTCGACTTTTGCAACTTCAACTATTTCTTTTTTTTCAAAGGATTTAAGTTTGTCTTCTTTTGACTGTTTTGTCATCGCTTCAGGCTCTTTATAACCTAACTCCATAAGAAACATAGACGGTTTTTTATTACCTGCCCCTTCATACTGTTTTGAGTAAGTCAAGTGAAGCGAATCTTTTGCTCGGGTTATTGCCACATAAAACAATCTTCGTTCTTCTTCTTGCATATACAACTTTTCATCTACTAAGTCCTTCATTAAACCTTCAGGTAATGGAAATGGGAAACCGCCCCTGGCGCGTACTGGAAACTTATCTTGTATAAGGGCTGGAACAAAGACAATTTTAAACTCAAGTCCTTTTGCCTTGTGTATAGTAGCCGCTTGAACTGAATTTTCTTCTGTGTCTTCAAACACATCGCTTACTGGATTGTCACCTGCTTTTTGCCGAAGGTCTATGTAATTTACAAAATTATACATAGTGTCATATTCTTCTGATACAGAAAACTCTTTCAAAATATCAAAAAACCTTGATATATTTGCAATCTTTCTGTCTGATGCTATCGTTTTGTCTTTTAGCAGTATGTCAAATATCTTTCTGTTTTTGATATAATCATAAAGTATTTCCCCAGAGCTCCACTTGTCTTTCACAAGCGTAATATAATGCTCTGCATCCTGCAAAAGTGTTTCAAGCTTATGTCCATCAATTTCATTCATTTCAAGTTCTGGATACGACCCAAGCTTTTTTATAAGATCAAGCACAGTTACAGAATATTCTTTGGCTATACTGCCAACCTTAGACATCATATACGGATCCACTCCGTAGAACTCTGATATAGCAACATCATATATGGGATTAAACTCGTACGGGGTGGACAACATACGACAAAAATTAATCAAAAACTGCACTTCTTTTTTATTGTAAAGACCTTCATCACCTGTAAATCTATAAGGAATCCCCCTACGCTCTAAGGTCTTTAAAAATATTCTGGCATCACCTTTGGCTCTAAGCAGTATTGCAATATCCTTATAAGTGTAATAACCTGCCTTCACAAGTCTTTCAATCTCATCCGCTATGAAATCCGACTCTTCAGAATAACTGGCAAAGGCCTTAATATTAAGTGGCACAATTTTATGCTCTTGTTTATATTTTGATTTAAGATTTTTTGTAATATTTAATATAGTTTCAAGCCTATCAGTATTATTTTGAATCAACTTATATGCCGAATCAAGTATGACCTGCGTAGACCTGTAATTATTCTTTAACACCACCACTTCCGCAGCTGGATAACAAGCCCTAAAACCCATAATATTTGATATTGCAGCGCCTCTGAATCGATATATCATTTGATCATCGTCGCCTACTACCGTGATATTTTGATACTTATCAGCAATAAGTTTGATAAGTTCAAACTGCGCATAATTAGTATCTTGAAATTCATCTATAAGAATGTATTTATATCGTTCTTGATACTTGGCAAGCACAGCTTTCTTTTCTTTTAGTAAAAAATATGGCACCATTATTAGATCGCCAAAATCCATATAATTTTTTTCTGTTTTTAATGCTTCATATTTGGAATAAAAACCAGAAAGTTCTTTTTGTTTATTTATGTTTTCTTGCCAAACCTCTTTATCTTCTGTTTCATTTGGACCTTTTTGCAAAAGTTCTTTTACATACTCCTCATATATGCTCGGAGTAATGAGATTATCCTTTAATTTAGAAATGAAATTTGTAAGTTCTGCCACATATTGAGCTGGATTATTTATAGGTCTATAGAGTTCAAGACCAAGTTTTTCAATATTTTCAACAATAAAAATTATTGATTCTGGCTTCTTCATAATTTTCCAGTCAGGAGCAATTCGCAAATCAGCAAATGACTCACCTATGATATCGTGTCCAAAAGAATGAAAAGTTGAGGTACGAGTATCTACCATACCATAAGGAACTAAAGCATCTACCCTGCGTTCCATTTCTTTTGCTGCTTTTTCCGAGAATGTCAGCGCCAAAACTTCTGATGGTTTAGCCAATTTATTATTAATAATCCAAGCAATTCGTTCAGTTATAACGCGGGTCTTTCCAGTTCCAGCACCAGCCACTATCAATAATGGACCTATTTTATGGGTTATAGCCTTTTCCTGTATCTCGTCTTTATCAGTTAATACTTCATTATTACCTGATAAAAATGCTTCTATAACCGTCTCTTCAATTTTTGGTTTTTTAATTTTTTTTGCCATAAATTATTATACCACCTGTTGAAAGTGTGTCAACATTAACAGAATTGAAACTTTTAGAAATAAAAAAAGCCCGGCTTAAATAAGCCGGGCTTTTTTGTTATTTAAATATATTAATTAAACTCTATAGAACCCACTTGAAAATCTACTTTGTCCCCATCTGAACTTGTAAAATGGAAATCAATACTGTGCGCATTTTCAAGAACTTTTTCAATCGGTACTATTGTTTTAGCCCATTTTGCCTGCTTAAAATCATTTTTCAAATTCAATTTCACAATAGTCCATTCTTTAGAAAGTTTTGAGTTTAATGCCACTTCATAATCAGCCCAATCTGTTAATGTGCTGGTTTTCTCATCTACGCACTTATTGTCTGAATATGGAAGTATGACTGTAATTCTACCACCAG